>CAYSAH010000083.1:1821-11067 GCA_964428945.1 uncultured Bacteroidaceae bacterium
TTGATCAAACAGGCTCTTGAATCAGCAAACAGGCATGACCTACCGGCCCACAAGGGTTGCTATGTCGGGGTTACCGGTCCAACCCTTGAGACCCCAAAGGAGTATGAATATTTTCGTATCATCGGGGGAGATGCGGTGGGAATGTCAACGGTTCCTGAGGCGATCGTGGCACACCAGATGGGGATAACTATTTTCGCAGTCTCCGTGATAACAGACCTTGGTGTCCCGGGGAGGATCGTTAAGATCTCGCATGAAATTGTTCAGCAGGCTGCTGCCAGGGTGGCTCCAAAACTTGTTAAAGTGATCTCTGAAATCATCGCGACGCTCTGATCCATGAAAAAGAAAAAAGATGACGGTTTCCAGAAATCAAGGGTTCTTTCCATTTCTGCTGTTCATCTTGTGCACGATATCTACACCTCCTTCCTTGCACCCGCCCTGCCAAAGATCATTGACAAGCTTGGGATGAGCTATGGAATGGCGGGCTTGCTTGCCGTTATTCAAAGAATCCCTTCCCTTTTCAACCCTTTAATGGGAATTATTGCTGAACGGCCGGCCATGAAATACATGCTTATATTCTCCCCGGCGATCAGTGCCATTGCCATGAGCCTCATCGGTATTGCTCCTTCATATATTTTCCTTTCAGTATTACTTTTGGTTTCCGGCATAAGCTCCATGATGTGGCATATTCCAAGTCCGGTTATGATAAAACTCTTTTCCGGCAAACGTACCGGAAAGGGGATGAGCTACTACATGGTGGGAGGAGAACTGGCCAGGACTATCGGACCATTGGTCATCCTCGGCGTTATCGAATTATGGGGACTTGAAGGCACGTGGAAAATGATGCCTCTCGGACTGCTTGCCTCCCTTGTACTCTACCTGAATTTCAGGAAAGTGAAGATAGAACCTTCTCCAAAGGACCACCTGGAGGGCAATTACTGGAAGATCTTCAGACGGTATATGCCGGCATTTATACTTACCGGGGGCTACACCTTTTTCCAGGCCGGCATGAAGGCATCGCTTACCTACTACCTCCCTACTTTCCTGACAAATAACGAGGGGCACACGCTGGTGTTTGCTGATATTTCACTAACCGTCCTTCAGCTGGCCGGTGCTGCCGGTGCCCTTTTCGCCGGGACCATAAGCGACAGGCTTGGCAGGTCCCGGACCCTGCTCCTTATAAGTCTTATAAGCCCTTTGCTGATGCTTGTCTTTTTGAGTCTGAAGGGAGCATGGATCATCCCCGTCCTGATTCCCCTGGGATTCTTTCTTTTCGCCCCCACTGCAGTTATGATGGCAATGATCCAGGACCTTCATACCGGCAAAAAAGCATTTGTGAATGCGATCTACATGACGATCAATTTCTTTATCAGTTCAATGGTGATCCCTATGGTAGGGTTTATAACAGACCATTTTGGCTTTGAAGCAAGCTACCTGGCATTCAATATTGCTGCTTTCGGGGCCATCGGTGTGGTGCTGTACTCGATGAACAAGATCCCGAAACTTTCTGCTGAGCAATAACTTGTAGAGTCACAATTCCACTCTCCGCAATATCCTGCTGCATTTTTTTGTTTTCTTTGTATAAAAATACACCTGCCACCTGGTACATTGACCCGCTATAGAATAACTTTACCTGATGAAAATCTGCTGCTCCATAATTTTGCTTCCTCTCTTTTTCACATCTTGCTTTGAAGAAGTGGCAGACCCTGCTCCCGAGGCCGATCGTTTTGAATTGTCACTGCCGGCCGATATGGAGCAATTCATTTACACCAGCAGGGACAGTGCTTATGCTGTGGGATCCCCAGGCCTGTACCTCTTCTTCAATGACCAGCCTCTTGTGGTAAGCGAACTGCGTGTAAGAGGTAAAAGTGCACTGAATTTCAGGAGAAAAAGCTTTGCGGTTTTCCTGGATGAGCCCATTCTGGTAGAAGATCCGAACAGCAGTGAAAGCAGGTCCCTTTCAAGATTTAAATTGCTCGCCCTCGCCCAGGACCAGTCCTACATCGAGAACAGGATTGCATTCGGCATACTCAAAGAAGCTGGATTGATGCCTCTTTTTTACAAATTTGTTGAACTCAGGATCAATGGTAAAACCCAGGGTGTGTATATGTTGATGGAGGACCCTGAACAATTTTACAGGGAGAATGGCAGTGAATTTATCCTTCGAAGAGGATTCAACCATTCGGTGGACGACTACGACTATTTTCCTTCGGTATATTTCAGATCCGCTGATGAATACCTTGACCGTTTCCGGGAAATATATTCTTTGCTTCCCCAACTCCGGGGAGAAGAACTCTACACTGAACTGGCTGAACGGCTGAATATTGAAATGTATTTCCGCAAAATGGGGATCGATTACCTGCTAATGAACGGTGACTATACCGATGAATTGTATCTGTTTGGAACTGTTGAAAATAACCTGATAAGGTACCAGTTGATACCCTGGGACTATGATGATATTTTCAAAGATTATCCGCATGAAATTGGTGTTGCCTGGGGAATGGGCAACATTTACGGAAAGAGGTATTATGCTACGATGGAAGATGTCATTAATGAGATCGGCGAAAAGCTGATCTTTTCCATTGAAGATGACCTCGATTACACCATCGCTTCCGACAGTGTACTCTATAATTATTATCTTGATGCCATCGCCGGGTTTTTTGATATCCTGGACCAGGAACTTATAGACAGGGTTTTCCGGGAAACAAAAGAGGAACTGACCACTTTCTATAATTCACCCTCCGTTGTTGAACAGTCCAGGTACGACCTTTCACCAACAAGCCCCGGGATCTGGAATGATCATATGGATGAAAAAAAGGTATTTCTTGAAGAGAGACTTAAATCCGTCAGCATCCAATTGGAAAAGAAGAAATGAAAAAATTAGTCCCTGTCATATTATCACTGATCCTTGCTGTTTTTTCCTGTGAAAGGAACACCACCAGGCTTTGCCTGGAGGACCTGGAGGACATGAAGGAATTTACAGGTGGAATAATCGTGGATTGCCTTGACTATAAAGGGCTCAGTATTGATAAAATACTTGTGAACGGAGAAAACCAGGGACTTTTTGATGATATTGACCTGACTGAACCCGGGTATTACCGGATCGAATTGTCCTATGCTTCCGAAAGCCTTGAGCATGATGAACTGATCAGGATCGTTATTCTTGATCCTGAGCGTGGTCTGGCTGAATGGGGTTTGAAAAAATGGACCCCGCATCCTGTAGCTGAAAACAAGCAGTTCGATAAACTTACCCTCATTTATCCTGCCGTTTACCTAAAGGGAGTAAATGTTCCACTTATCGTGATCGCAGGTGATAGTATAAATGAATCTGACGTATATCTCAGGGCGGGATCAGGTGACAATGAATTCAGGATTAAAAACGGCACAGGTTCCTGCCAGATCCTTCCTGATGACAGGGGAAACCTGTCCGTATCCCTTGGCGACCAGGAAATCCAGTTGAATACTGTTCTTTATGAGGCCACGGTTAAGGACCTTAACGGAAGTATTGAAAGCAACAGGTCGGTCCCGAAGAATTCTATCATTCACGTGGGGAACGATCTCACCATTGAGGAGGGCATTACGCTGTCCATCGAGGAGGGGGTAATCCTTATGATAAGGGAAGGCGTAAATATCTTCAATAAGGGAACCATACGTATAAGGGGTACTAAGGATGATCCTGTTGTATTTACCTGCTCGGAGCATGATAAGTTCTGGGGTGGATTTATAGGGAACAGCCAGGGCAATACCATCGAGGCCACAAATACGATCTTCTGCCAGAGCGGGCATAACAATAAAGGCGAATACAACTACGGACATGCCATGAGGCAGGCACTTTTTTATTTGGAAGATGGGAACCTTTCACTTGAGAAATGTTATATGATCGATCATATCGGCCAGGTATTTTACCCTGTAAACAGTGAGGTCGAAATAAGGGCTTGCCTTGTGCAGAGGGCAAAGACCGGCGGACAGATAAACCAGGGTGCAATTACAATTTCTAATTCCATATTCACGGATTTCCCGAATGACAACAATGATTATCTCGATGAGGACAATGATGCTTTGTACATCATGGGAAGCAATGCAATAATTGATCATTCGGTATTTATGTTTGCCAAGGATGATGGACTGGACAGCGGGGGAAGTGAAGGTGGCGAAATTGTGGTCAGAAACAGTCGCTTCGAATCTGTATTTCACGAAGGTGCCGCGCTTTCAAGCGGGGATGATGTCCTTAAGTCACACACCTTTGTAAACTGCAGCTTCAGGAATTGCGGCCAGGGACTTGAACTCGGCTACAGCAGCACAAAACACCAGGTCCTTGTCGATTCCTGCCTTTTCACGGAAAATGGGATCGGGGTTCGCTATGGCGACAATTATACCACGCCTCACAATGGGTTTATATCCCTTTCAAACAGCACAAGTATTAATAATTATAGTCACGATATCTGGAACATGCTTCGCGGAACATGGACTGCTGATACCCTCAAAATGATTTTTGATAATGTTTATGTATCGAAAGAAATCCCGATGTATCCAGGGCTTAATATCTATGAATAACAGGATGCCAATATCTGGTTCTTTGCTGCTGAGAACTACCCTGCTTTTCCTTCTCACCAGCTTTTCTGTTTTACCATTATTCAGCCAGGAAACAAAAGTGGTAAGGGACCTAAACTTATGGACCGGGATTGAACTTGAAAAATCGATTGGTAAAAAGTGGACTTTCTCGGTGCAGGAGGAAATACGGTTTAAACAGGACATAACAAAGATCAACAACTTTTTTACCCAGGCCTCCATTGATTACCGGATCAGTAAGAACTTTTCGCTTGGAGGAAATTACAGGTATACCAGGAACCAGGGATCGGATGGGACTTATGAGAACAGGAGCAGGTACAGTGCAGACCTGAAATACAGGGAGAATCTGGGAGAGTTTTCGATCTATTACAGGCTAAGGTACCAGAAAGAGATTGAAAGCATGGATATTTTTAGCAATACTCTTCCCTATGAAAAATATGTGAGAAACAAGCTCGAAGCGAGGTACAATGGACTTCGAAAGCTTACCCCCTACTGTTCAGCGGAATTGTTCCAGCTGCATCTCCTGAACGAGTTTCCCGAATTTAACCAGCTCAGGCTGAGTGCAGGATTGATTTACGAGCCAGGGAAGAACGGAAAAACAGATCTCGGATATATGATCGACAGGGAACTCTCTAATTACCTTCCTTACACCATTTTTATTATTAAACTCAATTATACTTATAGTTTCTGAATGAGACCTTTATGGATCATATCATTAATCCCTATACTTTTCAGCAGTTGTTATGAGGAGATCCAGCTGGATGAAACAGATCCGTCAGACACTATATTAAAGGTACTTTCAGTCAATCATATTGATGGTTTTGTTGACGAAGATGCTAAGCTGATTCTTTTCACGCTTCCATCGGATACTATCACCTCCTTCAATGCATATATTCATTTTTACCAGTTCACCTCCATATCTTTCGCCGGGATCGAATTACAGAATGACGAGGTCAATGACCTGGGTGAAATTTCAACAGGTCGACCCTATGAGCTCATTGCTTTTACACAAAACCTAAGGGATACCTTTGAAGTGGTCTTCACCCCCTTTCCCTTGATTCAAATTAGCTGCGGGGAAGAAATTACTGATGAGCCAAAGGTGCTTTGTTCCTTTAAAATGCAATATTTCAGAAATACCAGCGACGATAAAAATATATACTCTTTCACTTCACTTGCAGGTATTGAAGTCCGGGGCGCCACATCCATGCGATACAACAAGGTTTCCTATGGAACGGAACTCTGGAAGAACAATGCCCGGGAAGATTATTCAGCTGCTTTGCTCGGAATGAGGCTGTCCGAAGACTGGATCCTTGACGCCATGTATGTTGATAAACTCCGGATGCGAAACAAACTTTCATTCGAACTTTGGGAGAAGATCAGCAGGGTGCCTGAGGCCGACAACAAGCCCATTCTGTTTCCGGGCAGCAAGTGCCGGTTTATCGAACTATTTATAAATAACAGCTACAAGGGAATCTATTCCATGAATGAAAGGCTCGATGATAAACTACTGGACTTTCCACCTGAAGAGCATTCGGGCGGCGGGGCCTTGTATAAAGCCACTGAATGGGGAAACGGTGCAACCAGGTTCAATGCCTTCCTCACCCCTCCCCCGAAAGACTATTATTGGGATGGCTGGGAACAGATCTACCCCTCAACATATCCCTACTGGGAACCTTTGGATACCTTAAGGAAATTCATCCTCGAAAGTTCTGATGAAGAATTCAGGAACAGGATCGCAGAATTCATCGACCTCGACAATGCAGCCTCTTACTATCTCTTCATGAATATGATCCTCGCCAATGACAATTCAGGGAAGAATACTTTCCTCGCTAAATACAGTAAGGAATCAACTTTTTTTATTGTGCCATGGGACCTGGAAGCAAGCTGGGGCCTGGTATGGAATGGAGAGAGGATCGGGCCTGGAGGTATCGTTTCAAATAATCTTTACGACAGGCTGAAAACAACCGACAGCGGCGGATTTAATGCAAATCTCCTTGCTCTGTGGAGTGCATACAGGAAAGATCAATTCTCAGAGGAAACACTTCTAAAAAACGTCGGTGAATATTATTCGCTGCTCATGAAAAGCGGGGCAATCAGCAGGGAACAAGTGGCCTGGGAGAATATTGAAATTGACCTTCAGGAGGAATACGAATATATCTGTGAATGGATCAGGGAAAGACTTGAATTCCTTGACAATTATTTTGGAATCCCATTGGACTAACGGTAGGAAACTGCACAGGCTTTTCTTAGGTGCCTTGGCTTTACATTTCCGGTAATGACCACGTGAACTAAGTAGATTCCAGGCATTACAATATCCCCGTTCTGATCCTTTCCATCCCAGAAATAGTGATCCGCTGTACCCATGATCCCATTGTCTACCAACTCTTTGATCAAAATACCATTCAGATCACTTATAAAAATACCAAGGATTGAACCCGGGGTCGCGGCCGGCAGAATGATCCTGAGAACATCTTCATAACCGTCAAGATCCGGACTGAAGACTTCCGGATCGAGCAATATTCCGCTCTCAGTTTCACCCCGCTCCTGAAGTTGAGAATTAACACTTCCCGGCGTACCATAAGATACAGAACTTGCTGCTGAGGTCCAGCAAGTTTCCGGGGGAATGCAGGAACCGTGATCCATCCTTTCAAGTGCAACACCTGTGCTGATTCCGAGCAGGTCGCTGTGCAGGGAATCGTGATAACACAGCTGGTCTACTATATTCTCTGACCTGTCAAGCAGTTTCACACAGGAACCCTCGTTGGGAAGGGTTCTCCATCCCTCCACCCCTACAACATCAATTTCCGCTTCAAGGCCCCATTGCTTCCTTAATGCTTCGCTGTTTTCACAAACAACAATGTAAGTGCCAGGAAAAATCAAATGTGATTCTTCGCTTAAGCGGAAAGCCGGTATCCCAAATTCCCCGGCGCGCTCAACTCGCAGTTTCAGGTCCCGCAGATCGAGGTATTCATCCCCGTAATTGAAAATTTCAATATACTCCTGGCCCCCGTCGAAAGGCGCATACATGACCTCATTCAGAACGGGATGGTTCCAATATGGTAGCTCCGGAAGACCGATCTTTACCTGGAGTTCAGCAATTCTGTTTCCGGCACAGTCTCCGATCCCTGATACTTTCAAGAGGTATTCCCTTCCTGTTTCCATCCCCTCGTCCAGGTCGAGTACTATGCCTGAACTAACCATCGGAAACTCCGGGTAGCGGCAATATGCAGGTTCTTCATCAAGATAAAAGGAAGCTTCACCATTTGGCTCAAGGAACAAGAACTCATCAAAGGTCAATGCTACCTCCCGGTCAGATGGAATTCCCGGGTATAGTATGTTCGGCTCATCATAATCAGGCAATTCAGCATCAACACTGTTGACCCCGCCCGGTGTCCCCCCTCTCCTGTCGTTGGAAATGCCCCAGTTTTCCTGCCCTCCGCACAGCCTGTCCGGATCGATCCTTTCGATGGACCAGCCTCCGTCTGCCCGTCTTTCGTCATAAGATCCGCAATCCCTGTATTCTGCCAGGTGGATGAGCCGCTTGTATGGATCCCTCAATCTGATCGTCCCGCCGGAATTGGGCAAGGCTGTTGAGGAAGTGAAATCGCAGCTCACATTTTTGCCGGGATAGCCTGTTGCACACTTTTCAGAACTTATGACAAGGAATTCATCCGGCTGTAACATCGTTTTGCTGAGCTTATAAAGCCTCTCATTTATTTCCAGGGTCCAGCCTTCCAGGTCAAGAGCATAAGTGTAGCTGTTAAACAGCTCAAGATACTCACAGGATGGGAGGTAAATCACAGGCTCCGGATCAGGCATGATCTCGTTGATCACTACATCCCCGAATTCTGCCAGGTCTTGCCTGAATGTTAAAATTGTATCCTTCATATGGTTTCCCTCCCTGTCTTCAATATCCCTGATAAGGATCTCCTGGATGGACCGGTTCGGGAAAACACTTCCAAAACAAAGCCTTGCCATTTTTCCATTCACTTCGATGCTATCAGGTGAAATGCCGTTCCAGGTAAAACAATCCGAACGCGCAAGAAGAATCTCTTCCGAAAATTCAATTTCAAGACACTCCAGTCCAATAATCTTCAAAGCTTTTACAAAAGGTGGGAGGGAATCCCTGAAGAACTTCCCTTCAACAATGACGTCATCCACCCAGAGCTTCCTGTCCTGTGCAGAAGAATAGGCATACCTGATCCCCATGTACTTTCCCGCAAGGGAGAATTCTTCCTTCCCCGATCCAAGAGTTTCCCAGTTCTTTTTTGTCATATCACCTGTCGTTTCAATGATCCAGATTCCTCCAGGCTGCCTGGTGATACTGAAATTCCATGCAACAGAAGTACCGACCATCTCCTGGAAATTATATTCACTTGAACAGATCACCCTGGCTGCTCCATTGTCCATCTCCCACAATTTCAGGAGGTCATCGGAGGAATTGAAGTTTACTCCAAAAAGGATCCCGGAACCAGGATCTTTTCCGCTTTCTGGATTTGCTGGTTCACTTGCCAGCATGAAAAATTGCCAGTTGTTCCCGGAACTCGGATTGTACCCGTGTCTCAAACTGAAAGTAAAGCGCAGTGTATCTTCCAGGGCCGGGGACATGATATCCCGGAATAAAAGATCCACCCCGGCTGAGGGATTGTCAAAGGCATGGTGAAGGGACCGTTTTCCTGA
>CAYSAH010000084.1:0-11055 GCA_964428945.1 uncultured Bacteroidaceae bacterium
GATATCAATCCCCTGGCAAAGGGACATACCCTGGTTATCCCGAAAGTTGAAACGGATTATATATTCGACCTTGAAGATGACCTGCTTGGTGACATGATGATATTTGCAAAAAAGATAGCACTTGCTATTGATAAGACCATGGATTGCAAGAGGGTTGGGATCGCTGTTCTTGGACTAGAGGTACCCCATGCCCATATTCACCTTTGCCCACTGAACGATCTGCATGACATAGAATTCAGCCGTCCGAAGCTGAAGCTGAAAGCAGAGGAATTTGAATTTATTGCCGGTTCCATCAGGAAGGCCCTGTAAGCAGAAGATCATTTGATTCTGCCAGGGTTCTTTCGAATAAAATCCCCCCAGTTCTTTACCGGGCCCTTACTTGTTATGGATCTGTTCTCGTAGAAGTGACATACCGCGGCTGCCAGGCCATCTGTAGCATCAAAGTTTTTGGGTATATCCGGGATCTTGAACATCCGTTCGAGCATAGCCGCTACCTGTTCCTTGGATGCTTGTCCAACTCCGGTTATCGACAGTTTGATCTTTCTCGGGGCATATTCGAACACGGGAAGATCCATTGAAAGCGCGGCTGCAATGGCCACACCCTGGGCACGCCCAAGTTTAAGCATCGATTGAACATTCTTGCCAAAAAATGGTGCTTCGATGGCAAGCTCAACAGGTTTGTAATTCTCAATAAGCCTGACAGTGGTCCTGAAAATGGCATTGAGTTTTTGATATTGATCCGCCTCTTTTCTGATATCGAGGACACCCATGTCAATATATCCGGGTTCTTTACCTGACGCATTGATAACACCAAATCCCATTATGTTGGATCCCGGGTCTATTCCAAGGATTATTCTTTCAGGTTGAGACATGTCTCCTGCTGCTGAGGTTTTGAATTGTGATCCCTGACACTACAAGGACAATCCCAAATATAGTTGAAATATAGATGCTTTCCCCAAGAATTATATTTACAAATACCAGGTTAATAAAAGGAGCAATAAAAACCAGGTTCGAGATTTTGGCTGTTGTAGATGAAAGTTGAAGAGCCCTTAGCCACAGAACGAAGGTGAATCCCATTTCAAAAATTCCTATATAGGCAGCGCTTGTCCATGCCTCAATCCCGGAGGGCAATCCCGGATGCCTGAAAAAACCACCGATCAGCAGGTATGCTGATGCGAATGCAAAAATGAGGAAGAGGGCCAAAACATCATCTATTTTACTTTTCATGTTCAGGATCCAGTAGAATGCCCATAAAAAGGCGGAAAAAAGTGCAAGAAGAACGCCTGTGTAATTGGCGCCCCTTTCGAAAAGACTTCCGCCTTGTGATGAAAGAAGGATTATTCCGGCAAAGCTTATTATCATTGAGATTATGCTGCGCCAGCCGATCTTCTGGCCCAATAAAGGTATCGAGATCAGTACCAAAAGGATGGGCCAGGTCATATTCAATGGCTGGGCAACCTGGGCCGGCAGAAGATCATACGCCCTGAAGAGAATAAGGTAATAGAAAGCCGGGTTCAGCAGTCCCAGCAAAGACGAACGGAGGAGGGCGGATGCCGAGAGGGTCCTGAACAGGCTGATCTTTCCCTGGAGCAACAATACAAAACCCAGAACAATGGTGGAAACAATCGCTGCCCCGCTTAACATCTGGTAACTATCCTGGTAGCGCAATCCAAGTTTAAACGCGGTAGGGACTGTTGACCAGAAAAGTACTGCAGCAATTGCGAACAGGTAGGCTTTCTGTTGATTTTTTGTCTGTCCCAAATCCAGGCAATTTATGTTTTGATAAGATCTGATCCCATGTATGGACGGAGAACTTCAGGTATTACTATTCCTTTCTCTGTCTGGTTGTTCTCAAGAAGGGCCGCCACGATCCTTGGCAGTGCAAGGGCGCTTCCATTCAGGGTATGCGCCAGTACGGGTTTTTTCTCTCCTTCTTTCTTATACCTGAGTTTTAAGCGGTTGGCCTGGTAGGATTCGAAATTTGAAACTGAACTTACTTCCAGCCACATATCCTGGGCAGCGGCATAAACTTCAAAATCATAGGTCATTGCAGAGGTGAAACTCATGTCTCCCCCGCAAAGCCTGATGATCCTGTATTGCAGGCCCAGGGCGACAATCAGGGACTCGACATGGCCGACCATTTCATCCAGTGCCGCATAGCTCTTTTCAGGTTCCTGGATCTGGACGATCTCGACCTTATCGAACTGGTGGAGCCTGTTCAGGCCTCTCACATCTTTGCCGTATGAACCGGCTTCCCTCCTGAAGCATGGAGTGTACGCAGTATTTTTTATTGGTAACTGTGAAGGCTCAAGGATCACATCACGGTAAATATTTGTTACTGGAACCTCCGCGGTCGGGATCAGGTAGAAATCATCGGTATGCACATGGTACATCTGGCCTTCCTTGTCGGGAAGCTGTCCGGTCCCGAATCCCGAATCGGCGTTTACCATCAGGGGAGGCTGAATCTCGACATAGCCTGCCTTAATATTCTGATCCAGGAAATAGGAGATCAGGGCCCTCTGCAGCCGTGCCCCGGCACCTTTATAAACAGGGAAGCCTGCGCCTGTAAGTTTTACGCCAAGGTCAAAATCTATGATGTCATATTTTTTTGCAAGTTCCCAGTGAGGGAAGTTTTTTTCCGGCAGGACAGGCTTTTTTCCACCTTCACGGATCAGTTGATTATCAGCTGCTGTTTTTCCCGGAGGGACAAGTTCGCACGGAACGTTCGGTATGAGCACAAGCAACTCATTCATCTTATCCGCAGCCTCCTGCATTTCGGCAGAAATATTTTTAATCGCTTCCTTAATATTCGCTGTACGCTGTTTTGCTTCATTGGCCTTTGCCTGCTCCCCGTTTTTGAACAGAATGCCAATATCCTTGCTTAGCTGATTCATTTCAGCCTGGAGATCATTTGCCTTCGACTGGCTGTCACGCCGTATAGCATCTGCATCAAGGATCCTGGCAATTATTTCGGCAGCATCAAAATTTTTAATTTTAAGTTTACGGATCACCTGTTCACGGTTCTCCCTGAGTTGTGTTAGTGTTAGCATATTGGTTAAAATAAAAAACCTGTAATCTGCTATAAAGGTAGCTGATTACAGGTGAATATTGTAAAAGTTTATCTACTTATTGAACCTGGTTTTCCAGTGGTTCAACTGAAACAAAGGATTTGTTGTTGGCTTTCTTCTGGAATTTCACTTTTCCGTTGATCAAAGCGTACAGGGTATGATCTTTTCCCATACCTACGTTGATACCTGGTTTGTGAACAGTTCCCCTTTGGCGAACAATAATATTACCGGCAGTCACTTCCTGGCCACCATATATTTTGATTCCAAGTCTTTTGCTTTCCGATTCGCGTCCGTTTCTTGAACTACCGGCCCCTTTCTTATGTGCCATAACTTATCTTATTAAAATTCTGAATATTATTTCTTAGCTGTTTTGTCACCGCTGTCGGCTTTTTTTGCAACCGGCTTTTTAGCGGCTGGCTTCTTTGCTTCAGTGCTTGCAGTTTTCGCGGCTGCAGGTTTCTTCTCAGCAGCAGGTTTCTTCTCAGCAGCAGGCTTTGGAGCAGCAGGTTTAGCAACAGGCTTTGCTGCAGCTGCTTTTTTCTCAGTCACAGGAGCAGTTACCTTTTCAGCTGCAGGACTGGTTTCAGCTTTGGGAGCTGCAACTTTCTTTTCTGCAACTGCTTTTTCAGCTGCTTTGCCTTCAACTTTCTCATTAATCCCCGTGATCTCTATCCTGGTAAGATACTGCCTGTGGCCATTGAGTTTCCTATAGCCTTTTCTTCTCTTCTTCTTAAAAACCAATACTTTGTCACCCTTCACATGATCAAGGACAGTAGCTGATACAGCTGCATCTTTGATTACCGGGCTTCCAATGGTGATCTTCCCTTCATTTTCTATAAGTAACACTTTTTCAAAAGAAACTTTGGATCCGGTTTCACCTTCGAGCCTGTGTACAAAAAGTTTCTGGTCTTTTTCAACCTTAAACTGTTGTCCGGCTATATCAACGATTGCATACATTATGTGTTATTTTTCGATGTTTTCAATTTCGGTTCGCAAAGATAGAAAAGTTTGTAAGATATGACAAAGAAAACGCAAAAAATTATTCTTCTGAAGTTCATAACATAATACGAAGGAGGCACTATTATATTTGAAGATCCAAATTCTGTAAGATATTTCTATGATTCCTTTGTAAAAATTTTAAATTTGCTGAATCTATTCTTCCCGGAGTAATGGTTTAAAAGATTGCGGGAAAATATCGGATGACGAAGAAACCATACTAAATGTAATGGGGAAAGTAAAGCTAAACGTACTCGGAATATCATATAGTCAGACTCAATCGGGGGCATATGCACTTGTATTGGCAGAAGAGGAAGGGTCCAGGCGGATTCCGATAATTGTGGGAGGTTTTGAAGCCCAGGCCATTGCCATTGAACTGGAAGGCCTTAACCCGCCAAGGCCACTGACTCATGATCTCTTCAAGAAATTTTCAGATTCTTACGGGATCAGGTTAATTGAAGTAAATATTCACAAACTTGAAGAAGGAGTATTTTTTGCAAATGTGCTGTTCGACAACGGGGATATGCAAATTTCCCTTGATGCACGTACTTCGGATGCCATTGCACTTGCCCTGCGTTTTAAATGTCCCATCTACACTACCGAGGAAATTGTTGAAAAGGCCGGGATCGTACTCGATTTTGAGCAAACCCTGGGAACAGCCAATGAAGATATTGGTCCCGATGAGGATGATGAGCCTGATATGACTTTAAAGGGAAGCCCTGTAAGGTCAGTTCTCTCGGATAAAACACTTGATGAACTGAAAAGTATGCTGGATAAGGCCATCAGTGATGAAGATTATGAGAAGGCCTCTGGAATCCGCGATGAGATCAAACGCCGTAAGAAGGACTAAAGAATTAAATATGAGCAAAAAACTTTCCAGCATTATCCTCATTGCAGGTTTAATGCTTATTCCATTTAGCATTAATGGACAGGTTTCAGCCTTACCGCCAGATTCAGTGCAGCTCTCCGAAATATCTGCTGACAGTGCACAGCTGACGGAATTGCCAGGGAACGATGCCCAGCTTAAAAACATCATTCCTGATAAGATCGGGTTTAACTTCAGCCTGGTGAAATTGTTGAGGGGATTGCTGGGAATGTTGGTCCTTATTGCCATTGCCTGGGCTTTCAGCAAGAACAGGAAAGCCATTCCCTGGAAGACAGTTGGGATTGGGCTCGCAATTCAGCTAATCCTGGCTGTTGGAATCCTATATGTTCCCGTTATACAAACAGTATTTGAATTTGTAGGTAAAGTATTCGTAAAGATCCTGTACTTTACAAATGTCGGAACAGAGTTTTTATTTGGCAGCGGCTCAGAAGGTTCGATCGCGAAGCCCCTGCAGACTTTTGCCATCACAATTTTGCCAACTATTGTATTCTTTTCAGCAATAACCAGTGTTCTTTTTTACCTTGGAATTATCCAGGTGATTGTTAAAGGACTGGGTTACCTTATGTCGAGGGCACTTGGCTTATCCGGTGCTGAAAGCCTGTCCGTTGCCGGCAATATTTTTCTTGGGCAGACAGAATCGCCTCTTATGATAAAGGCCTACCTGGAGAGCCTTAATGAATCGGAGATGATGCTGGTAATGTCGGGTGGCATGGCGACCCTTGCCGGCGGCGTGCTTGCCGCGTATATCGGGTTCCTTGGCGGGGGAGACCAACAGCAGGAACTTATTTTTGCGAAACACCTGCTGGCAGCCTCAGTCATGGCAGCCCCGGGAGTAGTGGTCATTTCCAAAATCCTTGTTCCAAATACTGAAGCGATCGACAAAACGCTCAGTGTTTCACAGGAAAATATTGGGAAAAATATCCTGGATTCAATTTCAAACGGGACGGCCCAGGGAATCAGGCTTGCAGTGAATGTGGCTGCAATGTTGCTGGTTTTCATTGCCTTTATTGCCCTTATCAATTATGTTTTTGTGAAAGTCGGGGATTGGACCAGCCTGAATGATCTCGTGGCAAAGGCAACAGACGGCAGGTACGATGAGATAAGCCTTGAGTTTTTACTTGGATATGGATTGTCACCTGTCATGTGGCTTATTGGTGTTCCTCTGGATGACATTACACTTACAGGCGCGTTGCTTGGCAAAAAACTGATCATGACAGAATTTGTTGCATATATAAGTCTTTCCGACCTGAAAGCTGCCGGTGCCTTTTCTGATCCAAAATCAATAATCATGTCGGTGTATATGTTGTGCGGCTTTGCAAATTTTGCTTCTATCGGGATACAGATCGGAGGCATCGGAGCACTTGCCCCCGGGAAAAAGGTTCTTCTGTCAAAACTGGGAATGCGTGCACTGCTTGCAGGAACCCTGGCAGCACTCCTTTCTGCAACTCTGGTCGGGATCTTGCTGGGCTGATTTTTTTATCTGTTAAACCAAATGATGTTCAAGGGACAAAAAATACTGGTGGTAGAGGATAATTTTATGTCTTACAAGCTGATCGAGGCACATTTCAGGAAATACAACCTGAATATTCTCCATGCCGCCGACGGGCTTTCTGCTCTTGAAATATTTCATGCTGAAAATGACCTTGCGCTTATTCTGATGGATTTGCAGCTTCCTGGGATGAACGGACTTGAGGTTACAAAATCCATCAGGAAACTGGATGCAGTAATACCGATAATTGCTGCGACTGCGAATGTATTTGAAGATGACAGGTTAGCTTGTACAGATGCTGGCTGTAATGATTTTATTACTAAACCTATCAATTTCCCCGGGCTCTTCCGATTATTGGAAAAATACCTGGCATAATGGCTGGAATTGTAATCTCTGCTATCGGACTGGCAATTATCTTGCTGTATACGCTTCAAATGCTGAGATATGGAATTGCACTTGCTGGTTTCAAAATGGCCAGGGAAGATATTACTGAACAAGGCGCTCTTTATGTATCACTTATTGTTCCTGTAAGGAATGAAATGGGATCTCTTGAAAACCTGCTTTCTGATATCGCCAAACAGGATTACCCGGAAAAGCTTTTTGAAGTGATTTTTATTGATGATCATTCTGATGATGGTTCTGATATCTATTTATCAGAGAGATGTAATAGCCATAAAAATTTCAGCCTGATCCGGCTCGACAGTAAACTGCAGGGAAAAAAGACGGCCATAACCAAGGGATGCGAAAATGCCAGGGGAGAATGGATCATCCAGACAGATGCTGATTGCAGCCTGCCTGCCTGCTTTGTTTCCGGGCATGCTAAAAAGGCCGCTTCTGGCGATTTCTCCCTGATTTCAGGACCGGTTTTAACTAAGAATGTAAAGGGACTTTGGAACATGATGGAATCCCTCGAATTTATGGCGCTGACAGGAACGGGAATGGCTTCATTTTTAACAGGAAGGCCGGTTTTATGCAGCGGGGCAAACCTTTCCTTCAGCAAAAAATTCTACCTTGAAGTGGCAGAGGATATGAATTCCGTAAACTCTCCGTCCGGTGATGACATTTTCCTGCTTATCAAGGCAAAACAATGTAAAAGAGAAATCACTTTCCTATATGCTGAGGAGGCCCTTGTGACCACTGGCCTTTCGGGTAAGCCGGCGGCCTTTTTTAACCAGAGGGTTCGCTGGGGTTCGAAATCAAAATACTACAAGGACAGCTCCATCCTGGTCCTGGCAGCCCTGGTATGGATGAGCTGTGCCAGCCTTACAGGTATCCTGATCTCCTCCATATTTATTAAAGACCTGATCTGGATATTTTTATTGTTGCTGGCTGTAAAATCTATCGCAGACCTGTTGGTTTTGTACAATACTTCACGTCTGTTTAAACGGGAATACCTGCTGAAGGTGTTCCCTTTGGCGGCTATATTTTATTACTTTTATATTACGTTTGCAGGAGCTTTCGCAATAGCCGGACTATACAGTTGGAAAGGAAGGCAGCATAAAAAATGAGAACTTGGAATTTAATTTTACCTGAGGAAAAATGGTGAATAAGCCAGGAATATCCCCATTTCGGCTGGCATGGACCCGGTTCAGGAAAAACCGCATATCTGTTGCCGGACTGATCCTGATCTTCTTGTCCGTTCTTATTGCCATTGCAGGATATATGATCACTCCTGACAAGGTAAAAAATGCGAATTCACAAGTGCTTGAGATCGCTCTTGAAAAGCCGGGATTCAGAACGGAATTCCTGAAAGTCAGGATGAACAGCCGGGATGGCGAGGAAGGCTTCATTGAGCGGACATTCTCCGGCCGTAGCTCAGAATATATTTATGTACCGATCAGATCCTATCGCTTCGAGGAGGACAGGATTATTGTCCTTGAATATTCGAAATATCCTGAGGACCGGTTCTATTCTGAATACTACCTTGCAGATGTATGCTACCCTCTTAACATGTCAACATATGAATATAGGGATGGAGAATTTTCTGCAAGCTCGGTAAGTGGCGAAATGGAATATACGGGACAGGTCGAATTCCTGAAATCGGAAATTCTGGATGAAAACCTGTTAAGAAAGAGCTTCATTCTTGGAACGGACAGGTTTGGCAGGGACATGCTGAGCAGGATGATCCTGGGTACCAGGGTAAGCCTGGCAGTAGGCTTCATTGCGGTTATTATATCCCTTATACTGGGGATTATTTTAGGAGGTATTGCCGGATATTTCAGGGGTTGGATCGATAATGTGATCATGTGGGCGGTGAATGTGGTCTGGTCGGTTCCGACACTATTAATGGTGATTTCCATTACCCTTGTGCTGGGTAAAGGATACTGGCAGGTATTTGTTGCAGTGGGCCTGACGATGTGGGTTGAGGTTGCACGGATTGTAAGGGGACAGGTACTATCAGTAAGGGAAAAAGAGTATGTTGAAGCTGCCAGGGTTATCGGAATGCGGCCGGGCAGAATCCTTTTCAGGCACATCATTCCAAATGTATTGTCCCCTGTTGTAATAATTTCAGCAGCAAATTTTGCCACTGCAATTCTTCTTGAAGCAGGACTTAGTTTCCTTGGTATCGGGGTTCAGCCCCCTGTACCGTCCTGGGGAGGGATGATCAAGGAGCATTACGGATATATCATTGTAGATATGGGATACCTTGCCTTCATTCCCGGTTTTGCGATCATGATACTTGTACTGGCCTTTACCCTTGTTGGAAACGGCTTAAGAGACGCCCTGGACAGCAGGCAATGATCCTTCGAAGGTAGTTAGCCTTCAGTGTGGAGAAGGCTGTTGCTGACAGAAAGGCGTAAAGATCATGTCAGCCTCTTTTTCAATATAATTCTGTATGAAAAGAATATAATTATTGCCAGGTAAGCAAGGACTAAAAGAATATTTCCCCACAGGGGCAAACCCTTTGGCAGTATATCAATGGAACCTGTATCCACCGGTTCCGGGGAGTTCATTTTTTTCTCAAATATCTCTATTAAATTGGGAAGAGGAGTAAGCCTGGTGTTGGCTCTCATGGGGAAATACCACCTGATCTCCTTTTCACGAAAAATCAGGAAAAGGACCGGCTCAAGAAAGGTCCGGAATCCAATGAAACCCAATATCGAAAGCGCTGTATTCTTTATTATGAGGGCGAAAAATAATCCGAATGCCATATAGGTGAAGGATGATAAAAAGTAGGGCAGGAGCATCCATGAATTTTCAAGGGCAAGCTTAAAGCTAAGCTTATAACTGTGTGTGATCCCAAGGAGGAGGGAAGTGATCCCTATCAGCAGGGTTGCCAGTATTGCCAGGAAGAGCACAAGGAGCAGTTTCTGGCTAAGCAATTCCTTCCTGTCGAGCCCGAAAATAACTTGTGTTTTGAAGGTATGGTTTGAGAACTCGTTGGTGCTTATCATAATTACAATAAGGGCAAGAAGGATATTGTATGGTTCAGTTACCCAGGTCATAAAGGGCCATACATCGGGGAAACGGAACAAGTCGCTGAGTGAGATAACGGGGATCTGCTTATCTACAAGCGGGTATATGACCAATCCAAGGACTATGGCAACTACATATAATCCCAGGAGGATCTGGAAAGGAACATAATTAAGAATTTTGATCTGCTCGATGCGGATTAATTTCTTCATTCATTTATTCTTTAACAAGTTCAAGAAACTGTGCTTCAAGGCTTTTTTTGCGGCTCAGAAGATGGTCAAGCAGGATATCCTTTCCGAATGCAAATTTGTTAAGGTCGCTGATCACCTTCCCTTTTGCGAGGGTAGCTACCAGGAGCCCGTTCTCGAACCTTGTATCGATCACAACATCGCTCTGTTCAAGCAATGATTTTAATTTTTTATTTTCTGAACATGAAAACTCAACGATCTCATCTTCGGTCAAAAGTTCTGCAACGGACCCGGAGGCGAGCAGGTCCCCGTTTTTGAGGATGGCCACATGGGAGCATATTTTCTCAACTTCAGAGAGTATATGTGAAGCCAGAATAAGTGTTTTCCCTTTTCCCACCTGGGCGAGCACTGTCTCCCTTACTTCGGCGATACCTTCCGGGTCGAGACCGTTCGTAGGTTCATCGAGCACAAGGACCTGGGGGTCACCAAGAAGCGCCGCTGCAATGCCAAGCCGTTGTTTCATGCCCAGTGACAAGGTTCTGAACCTTGAATTTCTTCGGTCGTAAAGTTTTATTTCCTTCAGGACCCTGTCAATATCTGTGTAAGCGATCCCCTTGATCCTGCAGATGATCATCAGGTTCTTTTCCAGGCTCAGGTAGGGGTAGAAATGGGGAGTTTCGATAAGTGATCCGATCATCGTCCTTTGCTGTGCAGTGGGCTGTTCACCGAACCAGGTAAAGCTACCGCTATCCTGCTCCAGGATACCGCTGACGATCGAAAGGGTAGTGGTCTTTCCGCTGCCGTTGGGCCCAAGAAGTCCATACGCCTGCCCGGCTTCGATCTTAAGAGAGAGGTTTTTAACAGCCTTAACGGAGCGGTAGGATTTAGACAGATGCTGTATTTCGAGGATAGGATTCATAATAGCTTATAATAAAAAAGATGAAGGTCTTATTTTAATCCTTCATCTATATTTTGGGCGTCAGTCAGAAATATTTTCTCAATTACCGAGTTCTG
>CAYSAH010000085.1:0-11003 GCA_964428945.1 uncultured Bacteroidaceae bacterium
AATGCCGCATTGGCATCATTCATTCTAAAAAGAGATTCGAGAATGTATTTTTCCATATACGGACTGGCATTGAACGAACGTTCAAAAACCTCTTTAATAGCCGGAAATTGATCCGGCCTGGCCAGCCCAACCAACACAGCCAAACCATGCCCACGATCGTCAGTAATGCCAGTATATCCTGGCGAACGGTATTCCTTACCTGTCCATAAAACGTGGTTATAGTTACTGCTGATGCTCTGTCTCATGTTTTCGTATTGGGGAATATCTGCCTGGTTTCCGGTAAGCTTTGCCATATTAATTGCCGATTCAAGTGCCTGATAAAGTAGTGCGTTGTCCATGACTGGCCGGTCGATGTTTTCACCCCAATCGCCCCAATCCCAGCCACCATCCCGGTGAACCAAAAGACCATCCGGACCAAATTTCCATAAATCCAGATAACTTTTTACAGCTGGATAGGCATGTTTAATCGTAGCTATATCTCCGGTGTACAGGTAATAATACCAGAAGCCATGCATACCGATACTCGAAAGCATTTGTCCGGGAAGTTCCAGATCCCAGCTTCCGGCGGGTACCGGTGAAAACAATACTCCGTCAGGTTTCTGCCAGTCGACCAGATTCAGGATGGCCTTTTTAATTAAGGCATGAGCGTTTGTGTCGCAGGAATGTAGAATTTCGCCTAACAGTATGGCCACATCACCCCACCACTGTGCTCGTTCGCGGTCGGGGTCCTGAATGGCATCGCGCATGTTCACATTCATCGTATTTCGACACTTCATCCATAAGGAATTCAGAAAAGGATCGTCGCAATCGAAACTACCTGTAAATTCAGTATTGTAGCGGGTTTCACGGTAGCGTAGTTCTAATATCTCAACTCCCGCAGGGATGTTGTAAATTATCCAGTGACCGTTTAAGTATGCCAGGCTCTCAAATTCCTGTACCCCTTCCTGGGTAATATATTCCGAGCGGTAATTATATTCGCTGCCCCCTTTGTAATTGTCGGTGCGCATGTCTATGGTTAAACCAGCAGGAGCTTTTACCTTCAGGTAAGGCGAAATAGTTATGTTACGAGGCAGGGTTGCAATAATGGGATTTCCATCGGTGAGCATCGGCAGTTGGGCATCATTTTCATATTTGGTTAGCGCTTCAACTTTCCAAAGAGGAATGGTCCGTTCAACCAGGTTATTCCAGGGGGCAACAGGCGGAGTACCCAATGTTAAAGCTTGCGGCCAGGACGAATCTTCGAAATCAGGAGCAATCCAGTTCCCGATGTCTTTCCGGGCATCGAAATGAATGTTATCGTCAGGCATGCGGTAATTGGGATGTGGTTCGCCGGTATGCCCATAGGCGGGATGGCGCAAGGCCTTCCAGCTTTCGTCGGTACCAAAGATTTTTCCATCGGCATTGATTTCAGCTACTAACCCGGCTTTACCGCTGTTCTTGTGCGAATAACCGTCTTTGCCCCAATACCACGATAATATGGCAATGGTATTCGTTCCTTTTTTCAGGAAGCGGGTAAGATCCAACAGGTCATAATATGTATCGCCGGGATTTGGACCACGTTTTAATCCTCCTTCGTAAACAAGCAATTCACCATTAATCCAAAGCCAGTATTTGGAATCTACGGCTATACGCGCAGTTGCCTTTTGCGGCGTTTTGGACAGATCGATGCTTTTGCGAAACACTTGCCAGATGTTGGTGTCACCTTTGCTCTCAACGGCTGATATCCATTGGGCTTGCCAGTTCTGAGCCTGTGATTCAAAAACCGATAAAAACAGTAAAATGATGATGATGTATTTCTTCATTTACAAAAATTTTCAATTCTTAACATACCGCTTTTCATGTTGAGTAAGCTCTCATCGCCTCAAAAAAAAATATCTTTTTTGGCCGGGCTGTCCAATTTTTTACATGCAATTTTCTGTATTACTTATATATCGAAAGTATATCAGATTTCTCAGTGGTAGCGTTCGTGTTAAATTTAAAAAGTTTCTCTTCTGAAATAGCTTTGGAGGGATGGAAGGACCCGGAGTTCATGTAATCAATAATACTTACAAGCAGCTGCTTTGATGCTGGTCTGACATCCAGGTTATTGAAAAGGTCAATAGATGAAAATACCAGGGATCCTTCTCCCACGCTTGCTTCAAAAAGATTGGTGAGATCCCGGTTCTTAAAAAAATTATCAATCACAGTTATCAGGGCATCAACTTGTAGCTCAGAAATATCAATGGTTTTTGAATTTGTAGAAATATCCCACCATTGCCAATTTGAATGAAATTCAGTGGGAAATTTATTAAATACCGGGTGCACGGTATCACAAAGTATTCCCATTGTTCCGGGTTGATTCGGGAAATGAACAGGGCTCCAAAATACCGGTACAAATTTTCCTTCGATCCCGTCTATATGGTTGAGGGGAGGCGACAACAATACCTTCTTTCCCTTTTTAAGAGCATCAATGGCCAGCTCAAATGATGAGGTCAGAATAACTTGACCAGGGTCTGCAATTTGCTCATCATCATATACCCATACTTTCCAGCTGTTCCTGTATGATGTACCTCTCAATTCTAATTCGATATCAAGTACATTTGGTGTAATTAATTCACCAAGCGCCATCTCAATACTACCTTCCTTGCTAACTGTACCGTTTGCAATATTCTTTAAACTAAAGGCGCCACTGTTTAAAATATTAGCCTGCATATCTTTGATAGTCCATACCAATTCTGCATTCTCCAGGTCCCCCTGATAGTTTGATACACCTACATCTGCCCTAAAAACTTCAGATTTCGAATAAACAGCCTTATCAAACCATAGCAGAGGAACAAGCGGTGAACAAAACTTCCTGAAATCATCGCCCGAGGTAAAACCCTTTGAATCCCAAAATGCGTCGAGCATACCCACCAGCGCAGTGCCCTGTCCGGGAAAATCATGAAGGTCGAGGAGCTGAAAACCACTTAAGCCAGCTGTCTTATACGCTCTTTCAATCTCCTCCTTATACAGGATAGTTGCAAATTTTCCCGTAGCCTCCGTATATGTTGAGGCCATACCCAGTCTTCCCTTTGCTTCAAGGTCCTTTCGAATGGCCATAAAATTCAGGGGGCTGAGTACTCCTGTATATTTATCGATCTCAAGCAGGTTCGGATAAACGCTATACTGACCAATTTCATGTGAAATCACTGGAATCCGGATATGGTTTATGGAAGGGTCATAATTATGCCTGAAATTTGGAGGATACTGGTCAAAAACGCCCTGTCCCCTCACCCATCCGGAATCAGTCCATTGTGTAATGTAATAGTCATCGTAGGGTTCATGAAATCCCCAGTGGTCGTTCTGAAATGTAAATGCAGTAGCAGTATATAAACGACGGTCATCCTTCTCCTTCAGGCGCTTAACAAGCCCGTTGATCTGATTAAAATCTCCCATCAGTTCATTCCCCATGCAAAGCATGAGGAAGGAAGGATGATTGCCATATTCACTAAGTATCCTGTCAGCTTCCTTTTCAATGAATTCAACAACAGCCGCATCCTCACCGTAGCTGAGACTCCAGTTTGGTAATTCAACCTGAAGATAGAATCCAAGCTCATCAGCGGCTTCAAAAGCTGCTTCCGGGGGGCACCAGCTATGAAATCGAAGATGATTAAGACCATAATCACGGGCCTTCAGTAAAAGATTCTTCCATTCTTCTTTGTTGAGTGGCGGATGCCCTGTTAAAGGAAAGATACTGCACTCCAGTGTGCCACGCAGAAAGATTCTTTGTCCGTTTAAAAGCATTTGTCCTTCTTTCTGCTCAATAGATCTGAAGCCAAAGCTCTCAGCTCCAGTATCAAGCGTTTGCCCGCCTTCATCAGTCAATCTGACTTTCAATTGATATACTTTTGGATCAAATTCATTCCACCCGGAAATCCCTTTCGAAGCAGAAACCAAGAAAGGAATTTCCCCACTGTTAACTTCCAGCTCCGCTGATCCTGCTTTCTTTCCTTTATCATCCAGTATGCTTAACTGTAATGCAAGTTTTTCTCTCGTAATCCCGCTTATTTGTATTGTACCCGAAATTCTCCCTGAATCCCGATGCGGAAAGATCCGGATATCTCCTATCGACACATCCGGTGTTGCCTTTAGGCTGAACTCCCCCAGAATCCCGTTCCATTTGATCTGTGTCTGATCAGTATAAGCATGCGCAAAATCGCTGGAATTAATATTTAACTGTCTTCGGTTGTCAATGCAAATAGTTAAAATGTGCCTTCCGGGAGAAAGCAGTCCGCTCAAATCGAAATAGTGAGGCGTACTGAGGGAGTTTTGGGATCCTGCCATTACATTATCAACCCAAACTGTTGATTTCCAGATGACTCTCTCCATCTTAAGGAAGATTTTCTTCTCGTTCCAATTATCCGGTATATAGATCTCCCTGGAATAATAAGCCGGCCCCACATAAGTATGTTTGCGCGTAAGTGTTTTAAGAACCTCTTTGTTTAAAGTGGTATCAAGACCCGATGGTTCTCCGATACCGGCTTTATCAAGTGTGCCCGGAAGGCTGATCACCTGTTTGTATTCCAGTTCAGTTATTCTGGCAGTTTCAGGATTTATAAGGCTGTCGATTAAAAGATTCCATTCACCTGCAAGTGGCATTTCCATTTTCTCCTTATCACACGACGAAAAAAGCACACTAACAACTGCTAACAAGTATAGGTATTTCATGCTATAGTAACTTATACGTTTTTATTTATTACTTCAAGAAGGATAGGTGCAAGTTCATGAATTCAATCAATAAAAAATAGGACATATATCCATTTTTATAGGGCAAATTGACCTGAGACTATTGCACAATGCTGTCCGGGCAAACTATCTGACCGGGGAAATGAACTGACTATTGATCAAAGCCTGAAAGTGTTTTTATCAATTATTACCTTTTGTTTTCGTAAGCAATTCCTCCACCTCTTCCAGCGTTTTTCCCTTTGTTTCAGGAAGCTTTTTCAGTATAAAGAGGAAACCGATAAAACAGATTGCTGCATACACCCAGAAGGTGCCATGTGCCCCCAGTGCACTGTTCAGGATGGGGAAGAGAATCACCAGCAGGAAGCTCCCGATCCAGAGGGCCGTGGTAGCAACGGCCATGGCCGTTCCCCTGATCTTGTTCGGGAAGATCTCCGACAGCACCACCCAGGTGATCGGGGCGAGGGTCATGGCATACACGGCAATCCCCATCAGGATGAATATCAGTGTGCTGATTCCTTTAAAATCAAAATAATAACTGGTCCCCACCAGGATATACACGATGGAAAGACCGAGCGATCCGGTGATCATCAGGGCGCGTCGTCCCCAGTTGTCCACTGTACGGATGGCCACGAACGTGAACACCAGGTTCACAATTCCTGTGATCACAATGTTGAACAGGGTATCGCTCACTCCGAATCCGGCTGACGAAAATATCTCGTCGGCATAGTTGAAAACTACGTTGATGCCGCACCATTGCTGGAAAAAGGCCAGGAAAACCCCCAGGAATACAATCGGGAAAATGGTTTTAGAAAGCAGCAAGCTGTAGTTGATCTTTTCTGTAACGGAACCGAATGACTGGCGGATGTCCCTGATCATGTCGGCAGCGTATTGCTTCCCGCCGACCTTTGCCAGGACAGCAGATGCTTTACCTGTCATCTCTGCCCTGACCAGCCATCTCGGACTTTCGGGAACTGCAAACAGCAACACAAAGAAAAGAAATGCCGGAATCGTTTCTGCCCAGAACATCCATCGCCAGCCCATCTGACCGTTCCACGATTCCCTGATAAAAGCAGCTGTTGCTCCTTCAGGGACTGGCTGGGCGATCAGCCAGTTCAAAATTTGTGCCAGCAACACCCCAACCACGATCGTCAGCTGGTTCAGGGTAACAAACCTTCCCCGCATGGAAGCCGGCGAAATCTCCGAAATAAAGATGGGTGACACCGAAGAGGCCAGACCAATACCCAGTCCTCCCCATATCCGGAAAAAGACGAACATAGACAGCGAACTGGCAGCACCAGTTCCTATGGCTGATGAAGTGAACAATGCCGCTGCGACGAACAGTGCAACCTTTCTTCCGAAACGGTCACTGATCACCCCGGAGCTCATGGCACCAATTACACAGCCGAGCAGGGCACTGCTCATCACCCAACCCTGCATGGCCGGAACATCATTGATCAGGAAGAATTGTTCATAGAACGGCTTGGCTCCCCCGATCACCACCCAGTCATAACCGAACAGAAAACCTCCAAGCGCCCCGATCAGGGCCACTCCGAGGACATAACGAATGTTGTATGCTGACATATTTTTAGTATTAGTGAACCTTGGTAAATTAGCAAACCCGATCCCGTGAAACTTTCGATTCAGGCGCTACAATATCGGAATTCCCTGGAAAACCACTGCGACAAATATCCCTGTTTTTTGGACAAATCAACAGGCTGACCCTTCAAACATCCTTCCTCCCGATGCATTAGAAACTGGAAAACCAATGTTCTTGCAGACCACAGGATTAATCAAAATATTTAAAAATTTCCCTGGCAATGATCTGGTGTCCCCTCTCATTCGGATGATTTACCTGGGCCATATATGTTGAAATACTATCTCCGGCAATGCACTTCTCCCTGAACAACGCATAGCTATCGACCAGTCCGATACCGAATTCCCTCGACAATTGATGGATCTGCCTGCTGTGCAGCTCCAGGGGATTCCCGGGGGCCAGCATATCTATGCGCAGATCAGGTGACGGCGTCATCAGGATTAATTTTATACCCTGCTGTTGCGCTTTCCTGATCATTTCACTCCAGGCGGCATGCGATGCTTCCAGCCCGGCTCCAAGGTCATTCAGAGCATAATCGATAAACAGTACATCCGGTTGATGCACCAGCACTTCACGGTCAAACCTTGCAGCTCCGCCAACTGAATGCTCACCCCCGATCGCAGTAATGATGATGTTCACAACCGCGAAAGGATAGCGTTCCTTAATTAATTTAAGCAATTGGCTGGGATAGGATTCCAGCGTATTTACCACCGGCGTGTTGAAATATCCTGCAGGAACAGAATGCCCGTGAAACACCAGGTTGATGGTCCTGTTATCGGGCCATTCCTTGCTAAGCTCATTTTTGATATCCTGAAGGTAATCTGACGGTTCTGCAACCCTCCCTGAGGATGTTCCCAGGAACAATAGCGTCAGTACCAATATAATCCCGGCTTTTTGCATTGCATAAAGATTTAAAAATGAGTACCCAGTAATCAATTGTCTACAATTCAGAATGTTCCACTGCACCCGCGTGCGAGGAATCCTGCTCCAGGACCTTCCGGAAATATTCAGCGGCCTTCGCTGTATTGCCCTTTCCCAGGTGACCCAGTGCCATAAGATAGCTACAGTGGATCCTGTTCCTGCGGTCCAGGTCCTCTTCCCAGATTTGAAGGTCGGGCAGGGAAACAGCAAAATAATCGATCCTGATCGCATCAAAATAATGCTTTTCCCCGTAATCGATCAGTTTGTTGAACCGGCTCCGCGCTCCCTTTTCATCCCCCAGCTTCAACAAAGAAACTCCCTGGTAAAAGATGGTGTCGGGCTGCTGGTCGTTGTAATACCAGGCTGCTGAAGGTTCGCTCAGACCGGTGGATGCCTCCATCCAGGCCTCCCGGGCTTTCCCTGTCTCTCCCATTCCTTCATACGCACACCCGAGCCAATAGTTGACCTGGTTTTCCTGGCACCCCGGAGCTTGCCCTCCCCCAGGTTTTCAGGATATACTTTGGCTTTTTCAAGGGATTCAATCGCTTCCCTGAACCCGCCCTTTTCAATGGCCTGCCTGGCCATCCCGGTCAGACTGGCAATATAGGCCCCTGAGACTTTCCCTTCCCCGCCTTCCCAGGGATGAAATTTCCTTCCCATGATCTGTTCACAGGCAGTCTTGTATTCCTTTTTCAGAAGATGCAGCTGTGCTTTCTCCAGGTAGAGATCGTCACGCTCCTCCACCAGTTCCGGGTACTGTTCCAGCAATGCAAACCTGGACGCCACATCCTTATTGACCTTCTTATACAGCTGGTTCAGCTCCATCAGGATTCGCGCATCCCTGGTATTCAATGCAAACGCCTCTTCCATGTCTGCCAAGGCCTGCTCCTTTTGACCGAACTTATTATAGCGGGCCAGCGCCAGGTTCCTGAACAACGTTGGGAAAGTATCATCAAGCAAAGCGGAACGTTCAAAGCATTCCAGCGCATCCTTGTATTGACGGGCATTATACCAAAAATTACCAAGGTAATAGGGTGCCCGGGAACCATCAGGATTCAGTTCAAGAGCAAGCTTTAAGGCAGGTACAGACTCCAGTTGGTGGGGAAAGCAATAATCCGGAGCACATTTTTCTGCAAGCAGCACTTCTCCTTTAGCCCGCTCCCTTTCCCCGCTCGTGTGCAGGATCCAGGCCTTGTAATAATATGCCATCGGGTAAACCGATTCCTGCTGAATGATCCCGGCATCAAGCATTTCAAGAGCCTCCTCGCACATCCCTGCCCATGAATAATCCAGGGCTATCTCAATGTAGTTATGGATATTTCCGCGCATCAGAAGCTGCATTTCTTCAAGGGCTTTTGCTTCGCCCATCAGATACTTTTCAAACAGGGCCCCGAAATTGAGTCTGTCCAGATTGAGCGACGCTTCACAAACGTGCAATGCTTCTTCATGCCGCCCCATCTTCCTGAGTATGGATGACTTCAGATGCCTGCCCTTATGATTATTCCGGTTCCTGTCCAGTGAACGGCCTATATTCTCCAGAGCCAAATCCCAGTTCTCACGTGCCGCATCGATCTGCGCCACCTGGAAATACCCGCTGTCCATGAATGCTGCATTCCATGCTGACTTATAGAAATACTTATATGCCTCATCATCTCTCCCCTGCAGGCGCAATGAAAGTCCAAGGTTGAACAAGGGCTCTCCGTCGTAGGGATTTGGATTCCTGAGAGTGAGCCGCTCATAAGCGATTCTGAAATGTAGTTCTGCATCATTGAACTTGCCGTGCCGCAGCAGCCACATTCCAAGTGCATTATTGCTTCTCACATCTCCGGGATCGCGTTTGATCGCCTCCTTGTAATAAGCAGTTGGATCATAGGTAGCATGTCGATATTGTTCCAGGTGAAGTCCGTTCAGGAAGAGCTCCTCATTGGACAGTATCTCTTCGGGGTGTTTTGCTTCCTTTGCCGGCTCAGGCAGCGGTTTCAGGACATCCTCCTCCGGTGACCATTGGATCATCAGCTTCCCATCCGCATCATAAACGGCCAGGTGAAACTCCTGTTCCGCCATCGATGGATCCACAGCAACCTCCCGCAGGTATGCACCCCTCGGATCCAGGTCAACGGTCTCTTCCATCAACACCTGCTCTTCAGCCCTGAGGAACACACGCGCTTGTTTGTATGTTCCCGTGGTGTAGATCCTGACATCTGCCTTTCCTTCGGATATCTCCAGGTTCAACATCACATCCTTCGTGGCATTCTTCACCACGCCCAGGTCCCGGTAAGGCATGAAATACTGACTAAAAGATTTCTCCTCATAAGGCATCAGCCAGGAAAAATCGGGCTGATTATCAGTATATACCCCGCACATCAGTTCAATGTAGGGCCCGTTCCGGTCAGTAAGGTTGCGGTCCCACGCTTTTCCAAAATCACCGTTTCCCCAGGTCCATTGCTTCTTTCCTGGCGATACATTGTGATTGGCCACATGTAGAAGCCCTCCCTTTGTATCATTCTCGTAACCACCCACAAAATCGTACTTCGATTCAATGGCCATATAGGAAGTAGGGACCGGGATGTTCTTGTACCTGGAAATGTCGACACCTGCAGAATAATCCATCTTGTAATAGATACCGGTGGCCTGGGGAAATTTTGATACATCCCTCTTCCCGTGGTCAAAAACTGCATGCACATCCGGTGGAAAAACAGACTGGTAATCATCATTTACTGCCACTGCCGGATTGGCCCACCAAAGAAAGGACTGAGGCTGGGCAGTGCGGTTGTAAAGTTTGACTTTGATCTCCATGAAGGCTTTATCGGGATATAGTGTAAACCCAGCCATCCCCCTTGTGCGGAACATGCGCTCGATCTCGCTGCACCAAACTGTTTTGCTACCATCTTCGTTTTCCTCAAAGGTAAAATCGACCGCATCATACGTACTCGGGCGGTGGTGTTGTGGCCAGTTGAACTCAATCCCGCCGGAGATCCAGGGACCTGTCAATCCTACCAGGGCTGGCTTTATAACCTCGTTATAGTAGACAAAATGACGTTCCCTGATCTTATCATATGCCATCTGCACCCGTCCGCCGAGTTCGGGGAGGAGCATGATTTTCAGGTAGTCGTTTTCCAGCCATACCGCCTGCCACTCCTTGTCCACCGGGGTATCACTGACCTTCTCAATCACAGGATGCGGGTAGACTGCACCACTGCTCCCCTGGTATACCCGCTTTTCCAGAAAAATCGGATTCTTTTCCGGTATCCCGATCCTGTAAGTCGGAATAACCACCTTTTCCTGCCATACCTTTACTTTCATAGTATAATCTTATTTTTAAACTCGCAGTAAAGCTGCTGATGATAATATTTCTGCACACAAACCCTGAATGCCATATACGCAGGTAACATTCAATATATATAAAAATACACCAGCCAGCCGGCAATGTAAATAGAGGATATTTTGATATACATGCATTATATTCTTATATTTCCACAATGAACCAGCCAGAGAGAAAAAAGGATGATTTCGCAGGGCAAAAAATGATTGTCCTGCCAGAGATGATCCTCAACAAGCTTGTAAATAATAATATAACAAAATATCTTTATGTTACTGATATTGGATATTTTCCTGATGCATTGGGGCATTTCAGGCAAAGAGCCCATGGAAGTTTGCAAAATATTCTTATTTACTGTACCAGCGGATCCGGCTGGATCTCCATCAATGGCAGGCACTGGGAGATGACTTCGAACCAGTTCTGTTTTATTCCTGAAGGGACTCCCCATACGTATGCTTCAAGTAC
>CAYSAH010000086.1:0-10942 GCA_964428945.1 uncultured Bacteroidaceae bacterium
TGACAAAATGCTTTCTGAATTCACAATTGCCAAAGAAAAGGCAAATGCAAAAGGTGACCAGGCATTTATTGACGACGTGAATGCAGCAATTAATGGTTATTATCGTGAACTCATCGATCAGGAATTACTAATGATGGATGAAGAAGATCCCGACTATACCTTCCTCCTTGGTATATGCACCAATGCTATCGCTGCCAATGACCAGAATTCGTACGCCTACTGGCAGGCTGCTTCAGCAAAAAATAAAGAGGTTGAATATGATGCAGCCATAGAATATGTTGAAAAAGCAATAAAATATGAAAAGGATCCGATACTTCTATCCGCCCTCTATTTCGAGCTTGGCTTTGCTTTTCAGAACACAGCCCGGTATGCAGAGGCATGTGAAGCATATAAGAAAGTAACAGAGGAACCCTTCTTTGCAAAGGCAGAAAAGAAAATGTCCGGTACACCTGATTGCAATTAGAATATTGTTTATGGATTAAAAAGCGGCGATGTTAAATCGCCGCTTTTTTTTGGTTTCGATATAAATATTGATTTCCTTTGTGTCGAAAATTGTGGAAGGATTTGTCTGATTGCAACCACGGAAAAAAAATGCTAAAACAGTGTCTTTATCCAAATCCAATCAGCTTACTTCCTGAGTACAGAATGTTTAACATAATAAATAATTGATGTCGTACTTATTTACCTCAGAATCCGTATCAGAAGGTCATCCTGATAAAGTTGCTGACCAGATTTCTGATGCTTTACTTGATGAATTCCTGGCATATGACCCGGATTCAAAAGTTGCATGTGAAACCCTGGTTACTACCGGACAGGTTGTACTTGCCGGTGAAGTAAAAACAAAAACATATATAGATATTCAAAAAGTCGCCCGACAGGTTATCTGCCAGATCGGCTATACAAAGAGCGAATACCAGTTTGAATGTAACAGCTGTGGAGTTATGGGTCTCATTCATGAACAATCACCGGACATCAACAGGGGCGTGGTGCGTGAAGACCCAATGGAGCAGGGTGCTGGAGACCAGGGTATGATGTTTGGATATGCCACCAATGAAACCGACAATTATATGCCCTTGCCGCTTGACCTGAGCCATAAGCTTCTTGAAGTTCTGGCCGAAATACGGAGGGAGAATAAAGAAATGACCTATCTAAGGCCTGATTCAAAATCACAGGTTACAATTGAATACAACGATGACAACACACCCATCAGGATTCATACTATTGTCGTTTCAACCCAGCATGATGAATTTGACCAGGATGATGATAGAATGCTGAAAAAGATCAAATCTGACGTTAAGGAGATACTGATCCCCAGGGTTATTAAAATGCTTCCGCAAAGGATCCAGGCATTATTTGATAATAATTACATTCTTCATGTTAATCCAACCGGCAAATTTGTCATTGGAGGTCCACATGGAGATACAGGACTTACCGGTAGGAAAATAATCGTTGATACCTATGGGGGGAAAGGTGCCCATGGAGGCGGTGCGTTCTCAGGAAAAGACCCATCAAAGGTTGACCGGTCTGCAGCCTATGCTGCAAGGCATATTGCGAAAAACCTGGTTGCCGCAGGTGTCGCCGATGAATTGCTGGTTCAAATTTCTTATGCCATTGGTGTTGCCAGACCAATGGGGATTTATGTAAATACCTATGGCAGCTCAAAGGTTAAATTCAGCGATAGCGAAATAGCTCAGAATATTGAAAAGTTGTGGGACCTCAGGCCTGCTGCCATTGAGAGAAATCTGAAACTGAGAAATCCTATTTACAGGGAGACAGCAGCCTATGGTCATATGGGAAGAAAACCTGAGATCGTTAAGAAAGTATTCAGTTCTCAATATTGGCCAGTAGTTGAACATGAAGTAGAATTGTTTACCTGGGAAAAACTGGATAAGGTCGATGAGGTTAAAAAAGCATTTGGTATTTAAAAAGCCCTTGATATGTTTTCAGGAATTGTTGAAGAGACAGCTAAGGTTGTAAACCTTGTAAAGGATAAAGATAATCTTCATCTTACGCTCGAATGCTCATTCGTAAATGAGCTTAAGATCGATCAGAGCGTCTCCCATAATGGCGTATGCCTTACAGTGGTGAATCTCACTGATAAAACTTATACTGTAACTGCTATACAGGAAACACTGAACAAATCAAATCTCGGGCTCCTTAAAATCGGGGATAAGGTCAACCTTGAACGAAGTACCAAACTGGATGGCAGACTCGACGGTCATATGGTCCAGGGACATGTCGACCTCACCGCAACCTGCACTGAGGTTAAGGAAGCTGAAGGCAGCTGGTACTATACTTTCGAATTCGAACCGAAAAACGAGGAACACCTTACCGTGGAAAAAGGCTCTGTATCAGTAAACGGTGTCAGCCTGACAGTAGTTAATTCAAAGGAAAAATCTTTCCAGGTTGCAATCATTCCCTTTACTTACGAAGTAACCAATTTCCATACTTTTAAAGCAGGAACGGTTGTTAATCTTGAGTTCGATATTATTGGCAAATATATCGCGCGGATACTTAAAGCCCAAAGAGGGTAGATAAGTAAAAAGATAAAAGTAAAAAGTAAAAAGTGGCGAAATAAGCCTCACTTTTTTCTTTTTCCATTTCCATATGTTTTACAAGACATCTCATTCTCCAAGAATCTCCCGCCGCTAATAGTATCTTAGTCTTCTCAATAATTCCTCCAATGAAGACTGTACTTATACTCGGAGCAGGACTATCCTCCAATATGCTGATAAGGTATTTCCTCGAGAAATCTGCTGATCTGAACCTGCACATCAGGGTGGGAGATATTTCACTTAAAACTGCCTCCTCCAAAATCAGTAATTGTGCTAATTGCAGTGCCTTTGAGTTCGACGCCTTGAATGATATCCAGAGAAAAAAAGAGATAGCTAAAGCTGATTTGGTTATTTCAATGCTCCCAGCCAAACTACATCCTGTCATAGCAAAAACTTGCATCGCAATTGGGAAAAATATGGTTACGGCTTCCTATGCAAGTGACGAGATCAGGGCATTGGATTTTGAAGCCCGGAAAAAGGGTATTGTAATAATGAATGAGTGCGGAGTAGATCCCGGGATCGATCACATGTCGGCCATGCAAATGATCAACAAAATCAAAAAACAGGGGCTGGAACTTTTAGCATTTGAATCAAGCACCGGAGGATTGGTGGCACCAGGTTTTGAAAATAATCCATGGCAGTATAAGTTTACCTGGAATCCCAGGAATGTTGTACTGGCCGGAAAGGATGGTGCCAGGTTCCTTCATAACGGGAAATTCAAATATATTCCCTATCAAAAACTGTTCAGCAGAATAGAAACAATACATGTTCCGGGTCTGGGTGATTTCGAAGTATATGGGAACCGGGACTCCCTTGCTTACAGGGAAACGTACGGACTGACCCACCTGGAAACAATGTTCAGGGGAACCATTCGCAGGCCGGGATTTTGCCAGGCATGGGATACTTTCGTGCAACTTGGGGCAACCGATGACAGCTATGTAATGGAGGAAACAGAAAATATGACCTTCAGGGAGTTTATAAATAGTTTTATGGCCTACAGGGTTGATATTCCTGTTGAAGAAAAGCTATCCTTGTACCTTGGAATCCCCATGAAATCTGAAATGATGAACCGCCTGAAATGGCTTGGAATATTTGAATCGGAAAAAATAGGGAAAGCAGGATTGACTCCAGCCAAGGTCCTCCAATCCATTCTTGAAAAGAAATGGTCCCTTGAACCAAATGACAAGGATATGATCGTAATGCAACACCAGTTCGATTATATGGAAAATAATATCCGCAAAAAGTTATACTCAACCCTTACCTATATTGGGACTGATACTTACAATACCGCGATGGCTGCTACGGTTGGCTTACCAGTTGCCATTACAAGCCGGTTGATCCTTGAAAGGAAGGTTAATCTGAAAGGAGTTAAACTACCAATCACAAAAGAAGTTTATGAACCTGTTTTGAAGGAGCTCAAGGAATACAATATCAGCTTTAACGAAGAAGAAATCGAAATACCGTTTGACAAAAGCAGCCTTTGATCAGAAATCCAGGTAGAAATCCTTTGTTAATTTTTTGTATTCTTCTGAATAACTGTGCCTTGCCCCTTCTTCTATTATCAGGGTCTCCTTCTCCGGCTCTTGCGCAGAAAAAGAAAATTCCAGGCAAATCCTGTTGGGCTCTTTCCCTCTGACGGTTAATATATTCAATTCCCTGGAAACAATAAGTTTTTCAAAGGATGCTAATTCCAGAACTTTATTTTTCAGAAGTGCTGGCAAAACGATGCTCAGCTTTCCAATCTCAGAGAGTAATTTTGCAGAACCCTCAACCAGATCCTCTATACCTAATGTATCTGAATGCCTTGCAATGGCTCTCTCCCTGTTTTCAGGTTTCATAGAGTCGGAAAAAAAGGGGGGATTACATATTATCAGGTCATATACCTTTCTTGTGTGATTATAAAAATCTCTGAAATCAGCATTTATTACATTTATCTGCGCATGGAAGCTACTTTCACGGATATTCTCATTGGCCTGGGCTGCTGCCCCCGGATCTATCTCAAGCGCATCTATCAACAAAGAAGGGGTCCGTTGAGCCAGCATAAGGGAAAGCAAACCTGTCCCTGTACCAATATCCAATGCCTGCTTACTGTCTCCTATCCTTGTCCATGCACCAAGAATCACTCCGTCAGTTCCAACCTTCATCGCGCACTTGTCCTGCAGGATCATGAATTCTTTGAATTTAAACCATCGATTTGCCATATTCAGAATTTTTCAAAAACTCCAAGTCCGAAAAGTGCAAAATCATATTTCACTGGATCATTGTGATCAAATAATTGCAAAACAGCGGTAAGCTCCTCAACCGCTTTCCAGTCATCCTGCTTCCTTTTGAGGATTCCGAGTTTCCTGGCAGTATTCCCGGTATGCAGGTCAAGTGGGATCATCAGATCGGATGGTGAAATTCCCTTCCAGAGTCCAAAGTCTACCCCTGATTTATCCTTTCTTACCATCCATCTCAAAAACATATTTAGCCTTTTCGCGGCAGAATTTGACCTGACATCTGAAATATGCTTTGCCGTCCTGCCTGGAAGGCCAAGCTCAAAAAAGACTTTTCTGAAATATATCAGGGCTTCATAAACACTTTTACTTTGAGAATATCCTTCCATAAATATAATTTCGAGTCCTCCCTTCTCAAGGTATATCTTTCTCAGTGCTTTTATGAAATAAATGCAATCGAATCCATTAAATGTGCGATGCACGAAGGGAAGAAAAGCCTCCAGTTCTTCCTCCTTATGGTTCGTTACAAATTGAAAAGCTCCTCCGGGCATCATTTCCAGAAGTCTCCCTGCATTTTTAATTATTGTTGTTCTCTGGCCCCAGGCAAGTGTGGCAGTAAGAAAAGCGGCAATTTCAATATCTTCTTTTTTATTGAATCTATGGGGGACCCTAATGGGATCAGAATGAATGAATTTTTTGTTATTGTATTGAATAACTTTTTCTTCCAGGAAATATTTACACTGCTCCGGATCAATCATTTTTAAGACAGTAAGCTTTCATTTATAGCTGGCAAAGGTCTCCCTACTCAAATCTTCACGATATTCCCGTCTTTCATAACGATCTTGCGGTCTGCCATTTCTGCAAGCTGCATATCATGGGTAACAATTATCAGCGTTTTATTGAATTCATCCCGCAGTTTGAAGAAAAGATTGTGCAGTTCAGTCTTGTTTTCAGTATCCAGGTTCCCTGAAGGCTCGTCAGCAAGAATAACAGCCGGGTCATTAATTAGAGCCCTTGCAATGGCAACACGCTGTTGCTCTCCACCTGAAAGTTCCCCTGGTTTGTGTTCAATCCTCTGGGAAAGTCCAAGAAAATCAAGCAGCTCAGCGGCCCTTTTTTCAACAGATCTTCTGGGTAATTTTGCAATAAACCCGGGAATACATACATTTTCAAGTGCAGTAAATTCAGGCAGAAGCTGATGAAACTGGAAAACAAATCCAATATTCCGGTTCCTGAAACGGGCAAGTTGATTACCCTGTAACTGGGAAGTTTCTTTTCCATTTATTGAAACAGTGCCCGTATTTTGTTTGCTCAAAGTTCCAATGATCTGTAAAAGTGTGGTTTTGCCCGCACCGGAAGCACCGACGATGGAAACTACTTCTTTTTCATTCACTTCCATGGAGATACCTTTCAGCACCTGCAGATTTCCATAACTCTTGCTAATATCTTTAGTTGAGATCATAGCACTCATGACATAAAGATAAAATAAATATACGAGGCATATCCCAATAGCATTAGTGAACCTTCCAGTCGTGAAATCCTTCCATTTCTTATCGGAAGCATAAATATAAAAAGCATTATGGCCGCTCCGATCATCCAGGGCATGTCAACCCTGAGAACTTCAACCACTGTATTAATGGGTTTAATAATTGCAGTAATGCTCAATACCGAAATTATGTTAATGATATTGGATCCAATTATATTCCCAATAGATATTTCAGTCTCCTTTTTAAATGCTGCAATTAGTGAGGTGGCCAGTTCCGGCAAACTTGTACCTACTGCCACCATGGAGATCGAGATCACTCTTTCACTTATACCAAAATACTTTGCCATCGCCGATGCATTCTCCACCAGAAGATCTGCACCAAAGGCGAGGCCGGTACAGGAAATCAAAAAAATGACGATGGCAACCCACCATTTTGTTTTTGAAAGCGGACTCTTGTCTTCTACATCTGCATTCCCCGTGTCTCGAGCCTGTTTAATTGAAAACAGTATATAAATGACAAGGAGAGCTGCAAGAATCAGTCCTTCAAATTGGGTAAGCCTGAGATCAAGAAGGAACAGAAAAAGCAATATGCTGACGCCAAACATTATGGGCCAGTCGCGAATAATAGAGCTTCGTTTTACCGATATTGGAAATATTATTGTCGTAAGAGCAAGTACAAGCAGTATATTAGCAATATTGCTTCCGGTAACATTTCCAATTGCCATATCGGGGTGTCCCTGTATTGCTGCCTGAACACTTACAAGTAATTCTGGTGCCGAAGTGCCAAAGGCCACAATGGTTAGGCCTATAATAGCAGTTGGGATCTGAAAGTGCCTGGCAATGATCACACTGCTCTCAACCAGGTATTTGCCACTGGCTAACAACAGCACAAGTCCGAGCAAAAGAAATAGAATTGTATTGTTTTCCATGAGGGAACAGGATCTTAATCAGGGTCGATCTGCTTTTTTACATTCTTTACAACCTCGTCAGCATCCTTCTTAAGATCATCCCTGATCTCCTTAAAGTCTTTAACCACATCCGAGGAACTATCCTGAATTTCACGCTTTATATCTTCAGTGGCACGTCGGAACTCTTTCATTCCCTGTCCGAACATCTTAGCCATCCTGGGAATCTCCTTGGAGCCAAAAAGTAATAAAATGGCAAGCACCACTACCAATATTTCCTGCCCACTAAAGAATAACAATACCCAAGCCATCTTTGTATGAATTTGTGCAAAGATAAGAAGCTTAAGAAGATATTGGATAAAAGCAGGGATAAAATAATTCAAAGGCTATCAGGAGATTCCTAAAGTAAAATCACACAATTGAAAAATCTTTTGCATGATTGAATAGAGAAGAAAAAGCACTCAAAGATAACTCCTAAAGGTTTCCCTGATTATTCAGACCTTCAATTTGTATTTATACTCAGGCGGTATCGTCCTACTGCTTTTACAGATTCAACAGAATATGTCCACTTCCCATAATACTTTGATTCATCCTGGGCAATTTTAATATTTTGATTGAACTGGATGTCGGCCGACTCGTCGATGGTAAGCTCCTTCAGCTATCAGGATTCGAGGTAACCAGGGCCAATCATGGGAAGCGAGGATTGGAACTGTTCCGGGAAGTGCATGTTGATCTCTGTGTACTGGATGTAATGATGCCTGTAATGGATGGATTTACCCTTGCAGAGAACCTTCGAAAAGCAAATCCCGATATCCCAATTATATTTCTGACAGCCAAAAACCAGAAAGAAGACAAACTAAGGGGTCTGAAACTGGGAGCAGATGACTATATTACCAAACCCTTTGAAGCTGATGAGTTGGTCCTCAGGATAAATAACATTCTTCGACGCACCACGGGAAGAAAAGAAGACAACAATAACATTGGGACACTAGAACTCAAGATGGATGAACTAAAACTGATCTCTCAAATAAACGAATATCCACTAACATTAAGAGAAGCAGAACTGCTTTCCTACCTCGCGAAACACAAAAATGAAGTCGTTTCAAGGGATCAGCTACTTTCAGAGTTGTGGGGTAAAACCGACTATTTTATGGGAAGATCTATGGATGTTTTTATATCCCGAATACGGAAATATTTACAGGATGACCCCGATCTTGAACTTGAAACAATCAGGGGGATCGGATATATACTCAGGCTTCCGGTAAATAAATAGTTTTTAGAACCAGGTGAGAAAACATGATATATTTCTTGGTGAACATCCATCATATTTATTTTCTATGTGAAAAAAAAGCCGTCCTTGTCAGAACGGCTTTTCTTTTTATAATAAGTGAAATTAGGCTTTCCTTATTCCTTTTAGAGCCCTGGCAGTCTCTTCCTTTTTAATGGTGTCATAAACCAGGGGAGTTGCAATATACAGCGATGAGTATGTACCAACTACGATACCAATTAACAATGCAAATGTAAATCCTCGTATCACATCACCTCCAAATATGAAGATAACGAGTATAACAAAGAATGTACTTACAGAGGTACTGAAGGTACGGCTCAATGTACTGTTAAGTGCCGAATTGAAAATCTCTTTTCGTTCCCTTTTACGCTGCAGTCCGATATATTCCCTGATACGGTCAAATATTACCACAGTATCGTTAATGGAGTAACCTACAACAGTAAGTATAGCAGCAATAAATGCCTGGTCTATTTCCAGGGAGAATGGCATTATGCCGTCCAGTAATGAAAAGAGTCCGATTACGATCAATACGTCGTGTAGCAGAGCTCCAACAGCACCAAGACCAAACTGCCAGTTGCGGAACCGGATCAGGATATAGACGAAAATAATAATAAGAGATGCGAGCACCACCCATACAGAACTCCGCTTAATATCGTCTGCTATTGTCGGGCCTACCTTGTGAGCACTGACGATATAATCCTGACCGTTCAGAAAATCGTCCAGCACAACCTCCTCGCCAAGCAAAGGCTGCAAACCATTAAACATTTTTGAGATCAATATTGAATCCACTTCAGGGCTGTCATCCTCAATCATGTATTTTGTTGTTACCCGAACAGCATTCTTCTGGCCATAGGTGATAACGATTGGCATTTCTCCAAATGCTTCAGAGAGCCTGTCCCGTATATCAGCCACTTCAACATCCTGTTTGAATTCAATGACATAGTTACGTCCACCAGTAAAATCAACACCTCCGCTTAATCCTTTAAAAGCCAGAGATGCAATTCCACCAGCAATTATAATTCCTGAAATGACATAGAATATCTTTCGTTTCCCAAGGAAATCAATATTCAGATTATTGAATGCATTCTCAGTAAGTTTTGTAGAAAAAGTAAGTTTACGACCCTTCTCCAACCAACGTTCGTAGACAAGCCGGGTTAGAATAACCGCGGAGAAAAGTGAAGTTATAATACCAATTACCAGGGTAGTGGCAAAACCTTTTATTGGTCCTGTTCCGAAGAAGAAAAGGATCAGACCTGTCAGGAAGGTGGTCACGTTGGCATCGATAATAGCGGAGTAAGCATTCCTGTAACCATCCTTTATCGCAGCCTTTTTAGCCTTTCCGGCGGCAAGTTCCTCCTTGATCCTTTCATATATCAGTACGTTGGCATCCACCGACATACCGATGGTAAGCACTATACCGGCAATACCGGGTAAGGTGAGTGCAGCTTGTAATGAGGCAAGTACTCCGATAAGAAAGAACATGTTTGCCATCAGAGCCAGGTCGGCAACCAGTCCGGCCCTCCGACTGTAATAGAAAACCATGTAGAGCATTACCACTATAAATGCGATAAGGAAGGAATTGAAGCCATCCTTAACTGATTTTGCCCCCAGTGATGGCCCGATGACCTCACTTGACTCTACCCGGGCCCTTGCCGGCATCTTACCTGACTTCAGGATATTAGAAAGGTCGGTAGCCTCATTTTGAGTAAACCCACCTGATATTGAAGAACTTCCTCCTTTTATCTCTTCGTTTACGTTTGGCGCTGAATAAACCACCCCATCAAGAACAATGGCAATTGCCTTCTGTACATTTTCCCTGGTAAGGTTCGCCCACATTTTCGCACCTTCGGCATTCATATTCATAGAAACTTCAAATGCACCTGTGTACTGATCAGTGGTAGGACGTGCATCAGTAATATATTTTCCATCCATGGCAGGTTGCCCGTTCCTGGTAGATTTTAAAGCATAGAGATAGAGAAACTCAGTCTCTTCACCCTGGGCCTGGAAGTGCCATGCAAATCTAAGATCTGCGGGAAACAACTGCCTGATTTGAGGTATGCTCAGAAGGGCATTTACCCTGGCTGTATCCTTCAACTCGACAACGCCTGCAATTGCGGTGGGAATCAGTCTCCCGGTATTGTCAACATATGGACGCATTACTGCAAACAAAGGATTTTCCTTTATAAAAATTTCTTCTTCCTGCTCAAAAAGCTGGGTTGAGTCACTTCCTCCCAGGAAACTTAAATCAGAAGTGTCTGACAATAGGCTCTGATTGTCCAACAGTGAATTGTCCTGTGCCTCTGCCTTTTCATCAAGGTTTGATTCAGCAGCCCCAGCCGTTTCCTCTCCAAGTATGCTTGTCGCATTTTGAATATCGGCGATTGTTTGATTAGCTTCTTCAATGTTACTCCAAATGTCAACATTCTTATAGGTTGTCCAGAATTCAAGGTTTGCGGTACCTGTTAAGAGTTTTGTAACACGTTCCGGTTCCT
>CAYSAH010000087.1:0-10926 GCA_964428945.1 uncultured Bacteroidaceae bacterium
ACAAGATTTTGTTTCACCCGGAACAAAATAATCTGAAACTTACTTACCATAGTCATTCATTTCGCTGTTGCGCTTCCTTCCCACGTTAAATCCAACTGAAGCACCTACATACCAGCCCTGTTTCTGCGGGGAAATATATACGTTTACCGGGATATTGAGGTAGCCGGATTGAAATGTCCTGCCAAAGGCCCAGATCCATCTTGATCCCAGTTTCGCTTTTCCCCTGCTGTCCATCCTGTTAATAATTACATATGGATTATCACCTTCAGGCATTGGGTCTTGCTGAAACCATTCATTGCGGAGGTGCCAGTCACCATTGTCATCATAATAGCCATCTGCCATCTTTCGGATACCCACTGAAGGACCAAAGGCTATCTCCCAATTCGCATTCCCAAACCTGAAGCCATTCATGAAAACAAAGCTTGGAATGAAAAGTCCTTGTTCAAGACCGCTGACAATTGGAAGAAATTCAATAAGAGCGTTGAAATTTCCTGCGGTGAGGTACTGTATCTCATATTGGTAGCCAAGCTGGCTCAAAACAGGGTATCCCCCATAGCCCCCTTCATCTTTTGGAGCTGCAAGTGCCTTTGCAAAACTGCCGGTTACATAGGCTGCCCCCATTCTCGGACCGTTCAGTGTCATGTTAGTTAGCTTTGTGGAAACAGGTTCTTCATAATTGGCAAGAAGTGAAACCATGTTGGGATCATTTTCAATGTTAAATATATTATTCACCGATATCCGGATCATCAGGTCGATCTCATTCGGAGCATACTGGAATTCTGACACATCTGTATTGATCACTGCCCCGGTCTTCACATCGAAAAGCCTGAGGGAAATGACCATTTTGTCGGAGAATCGCTCAACAGATCCTGTCAGTGCCTGGTCCACGTTCAACGCCCTTCCCATTTCCACGATACAGGTTCTTCCGTAACATTCCTCCAGCGTCAGTCCTTTATCGGCCAGGAGGTCGCGCATATCGTATTTGTCAATTACATCAAATAATTTCTTCTTTTCCAGCTCGATCCTCAACAGGTTACCCATGGCAACCGGGTCGATTTCAATGCCCCGTGTATCAATATTCGACACTGCAATGGATTGTGTTGGCTGAGCGTTTACTGAAGATGAAAAGCTCAACACGATTATAAATACAAGCGCAAAAGACCCATAAATTAAGGGTTGCTGTGCATATTTGAAAGCTGCTTTCATGGTTCTGAGTTTTATGATTAATTGTAAGGTTCAAATGTATGGCAGCATAGTCCCCTGAAAAAACGGACAATCTGAAGCTGGCTGAGCGGATTTGCAGAATGTCTTAATATATTTGTGAAAAATACAATTGACCCTATATATTTTGCGTAAATTGCAAATAGTTCACACAGCGTTTTCGATTTTTGCAACAATAGAGTCCTCTTTAATTATAATTCGCAATAAATAATGCATGAAAGCTCCTCCCCCGGGATTCAGGATAAGCTGCTTGGCACGATTCGACAGATGCTTCCTGAGAATATTTCTATTGTCGATGTTCTGTCGGACCTTCTTCAGATAAGTACCGACAGTGTATACAGGCGCTTAAGAAATGAAACGAGCCTTGCAATTGAAGAAGTTGCCAGGATCTGTGAGCATTTCAATATCTCCTTTGATGAACTGAACAGCATTGATAATGCATCATCCGTCACATTTACCTTCAGTCCGCTTAGCACCGTGGCTGATTATAAAGGCTACCTGCGGTCCATCAGGGATGACATGGCCCAGTTCTCCAGGGTCCCAAACAGCAAAATAACCTGGGCAGCTGAGGATATTCCAATATTTCACCATTTCAGGTTTCCCTTTCTTGGAACCTTTAAGGTTTATTATTGGTTCCACTGCATCATTCATACAGAGGAGCACAAGGATAGGAAGTTTAACCCGGCTCTGATCGATGATGAGATCAAGGAACTCTGTAAGGAAATATATAACCTCTATGCACGCATTCCTTCCACAGAGATATGGACTGACCTTACAGTTGCCTCACTATTTGTCCAGGTTGATTATGTGTGGCAATCTGGTCTTTTCGAGACCAGGGAAGATGCACTTCAGATATGCGAGCTGATAGGGCAACAGATCTCAAAAATTCAGAAAGAGGCTGAATTGACCTATAAACTTGGATTTAATGATGAGCCCATACTTGGGGAAGATACCTTTAAATTGTATCACAGCGACATCGAGATTGGCAACAACACGATCTTTGTGAATACCGGTCACAATAAGATCCTTTACCTGACTCACAACACCATGAACAAAATCGTAACGATTAACCGGCAATTTTGTGACTCTACAGAAAGCTGGATCAATAACCTCAAGAAAAAATCAAATCTCATCAGTGGAGTTTCTGAAAAACAACGTTTCCAGTTTTTCAACCGTATAAAGACCCAGTTGCAGGCACTTGAAACCAGGATCAGGAATGATGATACAATGCCCTTCTCGAGCACTTTAATGGGAAAGTAATTTCTTGAGAATTTACAAACAATTGAATAACTCGATCTATAACTTTCAATATGAGAAAACTTAAATTGCAGGTGCAGCTTACGCTTGACGGTTTCATGGCAGGGCCAAATGGAGAGATGGACTGGATGGAATGGAATTGGGATGAAGAAATAAAGCAACATGTTGCGAATATCACCGAACCCATTGAATGCATCATCCTTGGACGAAAACTTGCGGAAGGATTTATACCACATTGGGCCAGGGTGGCGTCAAATCCGGATGACCCGGAATTTACTGCGGGGAAGAAATTTACTGACACTCCAAAGATTGTCTTTACAAAAAACCTTAAAAAGGCGGAATGGAAAAATACTGTACTGGCAAAACGAGGCCTTGTTGAAGAGATCAATGAACTTAAGGCTCAGGAAGGCGGTGACATTATTGCCTATGGTGGGGTGCAATTTGTTTCGGCTTTAATAAGGGCAGGCCTTATTGATAAGTATCACCTTTTTACAAATCCAACAGCAATAGGTACAGGTCTCCCATTGTTCTCTGAATTGGATAAAAAGCTCCAACTAAAGCTCTGCGATTCAAAAACTTTCAGTTGCGGAATCGTTGCTAATACTTATGAGCCGAAAGACTGATTAAATAATCTGTATGAGTTGTATCCAGGGGTAAACCTACTTATTTAGGAAAGCAATCCAAAGTGGTCGGCCAGGAGGGTCAGCAGCATTGAAAGCGTGAAGGCAATTGTTGGAGCGATGAGCCACATAACGAAGAACCTCCTCACTTCTGTCTTCCTGAATATATTTTTAGGGCCCAGCTTGGCTACCCCGATTCCCAGGACGGCAGCTACATTCAACTGTACCAATGATGATGGAATACCCTTTGTAACCGAGGCCAGGAGCAGTAAACTTGCCGACACAAAGGCAATGATTCCGGCTTCGAATTTCCCGAAGAGTATGATCTCCTTGCCTGTATTCTTAACGATTTTATGACCAAAAACTGAACTCCCGATCCCGAAATTCGGAGCGATGATCAAAGTTGAAAGGATCATGATCAATATAAAATTTTCATCCAGCTTAATATCCAGTTCATTGGCTGTCATTGAAGCTATTGGGCCTGCGGCATTAGCCACATTATTCGCTCCAATCGAGAAGGCCACATAGAGTGAAAGGACCAGGATAATACCATTCCAAAGAGGATTCAGGTTTATATTTTGTGCCCGCGACATGGTCAAACCTTTTCTTCGCATCGGCTTGTAGATATATTTTCCAAGCAACAGGCTGATGAAGAAGGAAAGGACAGGCAGAATGAACCAGGTGGGGATGATTTCCAGTAACAGCCTGGAGGAATTCAAACCATTAAAATATATTGCAGGAGCTACCAAGGAAAGTACAGTTGCCTGGCTTGTGGATTGTGGGATTCCCGCAAGGTTGGCAATAAGAAGGGATATCCCCACTGAGAATAGAATTATGGAAACGACAGTTAAGCTCATCATCTCGGGATCAAGAATACCTTTACCCATGGTTGTTGCCGTGCCTTTACCGGCGATGATCGCACCCAGGAAGACCATGATGCCAAAAAGTCCCGGTATAAGGCTCTTTTTAACAACGTTGGCACCGTATGCTGCCGAGAATGCTGGCCCCGTTCCGCTTCCGCCCATCATAATAGCAAGAAACATAGCCAAAATGTAGGGGATCATAAGGTGGCTGACAAGGGGAGAAATCATTTCGATGAATTTTTCAGTATTTCAATTGAATTACTTTTCCTGTATAGTTGCCAGTATCTCTTCGGCAATTCTTCGGCAGAAATCTGAATCCAGACCATCCACCCACAGAAGGTTTACCTCCTCCCCGAATTCATCCAGGATCTTGTATTCAATCGGGAACATTTTCGGTAATTCACCGGTAATAGCCTTTACAAACATGCTGGCAATAAGAATGGTACCCAATTGTGAGGGATGACTTCCGTCGGTATTGTACAGATCAATAGCAGGCCTTATGTCCATTGCCAGCTGAAAGGCGCTTCCAACAGGTACCCTGATGGCTCCACTCTCCTCCGCGGCTTTTTTATAGATCATGTCTATTTCTGATTGGGATTGCGGGACCTTTTCTCTTGCCCAGGTATTGAAAAGGAAAGTCTTTGCACCGTATTGCTTATTGTATTCGGTAAACTTTTTTATGTATTTCAGGGTACTGTCAGGTGATTGCAAGGTTGCAAGGCTGTTATCCTGGAGGATAACGATGTCAAAATCTCCTGATGCAATTATTTTCCTGGTTTCCAGGCCCTTTTTTCCATTCCAGTGTTCCCAGAGAAAGGCCCCTCCTGCAACGGTTCGCCGGGTTACCAGCCTTGTTCCCGTCCCTTCAGAAAGGATGGCGACTATCTGAGGCAGGTTATTATTATACGTATAACTGTTTCCAACAAAAAGCACTTTCAATTCTTTTTGCTGGGCATTAAGCGTGAAGGAAAAAAGCAGGATGGCAATTGCCATGAGGCCCTTTTGCAGGTGGTATTTCATCTATTTCTATTCAGAGATTATTCTGTTCATAAAACTACTTATTTCAGCCCTACCCCAAACTCGATCTCTCCCCAGTTATACGGGGATTTATTTGAGCCCCAGGGGTCAGACCTGTTGATCCATCGAAGTGCGTTGGAAGCTTTGACCGATCCGCCACTGGAGGTCACCCCGGGAGGAAAATGTTCCCCTTCGTCCCTGTCATTAAAACCTGTAGTAAAGGCGATTCTGCTGCCTGTCCTGGGTTCCCCTGGCAATCCGCCACCTATCTCACTCCAGGGGATGAACCATTCCTGGGCCTTGTAGAAGTAATCTGTTTTCAAATTTTCAATCTGGATTCCAAATTGTTTTTCTGCACTTGTATAAGTATAAAAGGTTCCGTTGAAGTCCCAAGGGTCTGCCAGCGCTCTTTTAAATCCTGAAGGTCTTTCCGCAGGAGTTCCACAGGCAACCTGGTATTGTCTTGTGGTAGTGGTCAGACCAAAACCACTGGAGACAAACATTTCCTTGTTCTCCGGTGCTCCTATTTCTGCAATCGGCCGGCTGTCTATCATCAGGTCCACCGCATCAAAATTGAGGTAGAATTGCTCATTTTCAGTTCCTGTAAGTTCATTTGGCCAGGCAACATCATTGTCATCGTTGATCTCGCACAGCAGGTACAAACCATCTGCTCCATATGCAGCCTTGACCTTCATGTTACAATCATGCGTAAGGACCCCGTTGAACGTTGCGCTGGTGCTGGCGTTTTTTCTCTGGGTCATCATTATATAATCTTTATCCTCACCAATTTGATCCCAGAAGGCTGAAATTTTATTGTCGTTTGAGGAGTACTGAGCCTCCAGATCACTGGATAAGGCATATGCAATGAGCACACTATCCTCCGGATCCGCATTAACAGAGGAAATTCCGCCTGTGATATTTCTTGATCCGGCATTGGTTTTTTTTCCCTGGTAAACAGGAAACGGAATACTTGCATTCCAGCTTAGGGAGGGATCCTGCACAAAAAAATGAAGAGGATCACAGGTGCGCTGTTGCCCCTCAGAATTCCTGGCGATTGCGGTCAGGCAATAGACTTTTTGATCCTTTTGGAGGGTAGTTTTAATCACCGGTTCCATTCCCAGAGTTACCTCACCCAATTTTTTGGCACCGTTAAAAACTTCTATTTTATTCCAGTTGCTGAATTCCCCGGCATCACACCTTATGCTTATCTCCTCCCCCGGATTTGCGACCGGTCCGCCCAGGCTGAACATGGTACCAGGGTCGGTATTTGGATTGTAGGTACGGTCGAATTCACGAACAGAAAGTTTCAAGGGGTTATGGTGGGTTGCAAGGCTCCTGTAGACATAGGCCATATCCTCATTCAGTACCCAGCCAGCCGCAGTCTTGTCACCTTTGTAATTCTTGTAAGACTCCACATAGGTAAAGCCGCTATCCCAGCTTTCCTGGTCAACAAGCCAACCGTCCTTCTCCTTGATATCAACCAGCTTTACAGGTCCTTTTGAGGGATCTTCCTTATCGGGATAGCGCATTTTTACTGCCTGTTCAACAAGTTTCATATAAATGTCAAATGAATATCCGTCCTCGTGACCTTTAAGTTCCATGGCCCAACACCAAAGCGCACCCCTTGGCCGGGCTTTGGCTATTATTTCCATGGTCCGGTTAATTCCACGCTGGCCCATGAGTGCATCAAATTTACCAATGATAAAGATTCCCGGGACCTTCAGTGCAGCTTCGACCGGAATTTCAGGATTTCCACCCGAACCGACGTTTGAAACAAAACAAATGGCCCGTTCAGGTGCATAATTTACAAATCCATAGGTGGTGGCTCCTCCGTTTGAACTTCCGTAGATCACAAAAGGAAGATTTGCCAGTTCCGGATGGATTTCCATTTGTGCAAATGAATTTAATGCTGAAAAAAATACCGGGGCTCCCTCGTTATATACACTGCGCCCTGGAAAATTATGAAGACCTGCGACAGCAAATCCAAGACGGATGGCTAAGGCCCGGATATTTTCATCCCGTGCAAATCCACGGCTGTCGCCGCCACCCCCTCCATGGCCGGATATGAATACACCTTTAACTGTTTCTATTCCTGGCGGGACCCATAGTTTGATCATCTTCATGCCGGCTGAATCCCTGAAATCATAGTATTCACCGTCCCATGAGATCTTGTCACCGTTTTCGAGAGTCTTCATCTGGGCATTGAGATCAGGAACCAAAAGGAAAATGATAATGCATTGTGCTATAAATACCCTGGGTTTCATCATTTGGTTGATTGGTGCATACTTTCAAAATTAAGCTATTCTTTATGGGATTCCATTGAATCCTCTTTAAAATAAAGAAGTTTTCTGAAAAATTCTTTTTTCTTATCTCCTCCCTTCTGAATATTTTCAATCTTTAGCACCCGGTAGTTGGACACAGGTATAGTTTTAATTCCGCCCGGAATCTCCCAACCCCGTAAAAGTCCATCCCACGATTTGCCACTATGATCCCCCAGGAATTCTGCCCTTATGGTAGACCCTGCCGAAAAATCCACTAAAACCACACCATACTCCTGCAGGGCCTTTGCAACGGTCAATTCACTTTCTGTAAGATCAAACTGCGTGAGATCAAGGTCCGGATCCAGTTGAAGAACAGCTCCTTCAGGTATTCCACCATCGAAATTTCCATCTGTCCATGTTGCTGGAAACACGAATTCCTGGAAAGCAACATATCTGACTGCTCCTGCGAGCTTATGACGTATCTCTCCATATTTTACTTCATCATATCTTATTACACCTGCAATAATGGGCATTCCAGCTGCAACTCCGGGACCGTATTTATGAATAGACTCATTAATTTTTACCTTGAAATCAGAAGTGCGAAAAACGCCAGATCCGTTAAGGGGATAGACCATTCCGGTGGCTGATATCCAGGATCCGTCCTCGAGTTGTTTTACCCAGAACATATCCCAAACCATATTTGCCTTCCAATCGACGATCGCTGCATGTTTATCTGTTCCTGGTGAGGGAACAAGGTAATCGGGTATTGGCACCCCCAGACTGTCAAACTCAGGCTCATGACCCGTAAAAAAGCCATCCTCACCTTCCCAGGTCCGCTTGCTTTTTACTTTCTGAAAGGGTACGGTTTTACTGTCCACTTCGTAAATAGGTATGGTATAGCTTTCAATATTCAAACCGAAATTTTCTCCGCTTGGATCTCTTTCAAGCAGACTGATCCAGTAATCGCTGCGAGGATCGATCTCTGCATTTTCCGGAATAGGCTGGTTCCAGAAACTATTATCACTGAAAAAGCGGGGAGGAGGGGCTGCTTTCTTAGCCTGGCGATCGATGCATGCAGGAAGGATAAGTATCATAAAAGTAAGAAACAGATTCCTGATTTTTTTTACTTTATTATTAATCATGGATGTAATAGTTTAATATCAGTTAGTTAATTCCTGTCTCAATTTCAGCCCTTGCATGCAAGGGTTTTGCAATCTTCTATTATTAACGACAATTCTACAGCCTCTATTATTACCCTGAGCCTTACGCTTTTTAAGCCATCAAGGCAGAGTCTTGTCGCTACGGCAAGCTCCAGGTTTCGGGTATTCTCATCTTCCCCATTCATTGTTTTTATCGTAACTGAACTTCAATACCCAGGCATGGTCGCAGGGCCTTGCATCGGGGTTCCCGGTCATCCCCGCCGGGATCTTTGCCGACAAGCCCCATTTGTCCCTTCCCACATCCACCCATTCCAGGGGCTTATCGTACCCCAGCATTGTTACCTCGCTTTCCCACACAATATTAACACCTGGACAGATGAAGGTCTCACTTTTAGGCCAGTCGAAGATAATGGCATATCCATAGGTGCTGTCCTTACTCATCGTATACCAGACCGGCTGCCCAAGCTGGGTGTTATCACATAATTTTTCGTAGGGCCGTGTCCCGTAAATTGCTTCTCCGTTTACTTTCAACCAGTCGCCCAGTTCTTTCAGCAGCTTAACCTGTATCCTGGAAACTTTTCCTGTCCCATCGGGGTTCACTATAAGATTCAGGTTTCCACCTTTCGCAACTATTCTCACCAGCATTTGGACCAGTTCATCTGCCGACAGATAATTTTCCAGCGAGTCCGATTGGTGATAACCATAGGATTCTGACATGGAGCGGTTTTCTTCCCAGGGGACATCCAGTTTTTCCACCACCTCATCTGTTTCGCTGGTGTAAAAATCGCCATGTTTTTCCCTTGTCCCTATTCCAAGCCGGTCGTTGGCAACAACCTCCTTGCGGCCTTCTGCCTTATTGTAAAAATATGCAACAAGATCCGGAGTCCGGTAATAATCAGCCGGACGCTGCCATTCGCCATCGAACCAGAGTATATCGGGATCATATTTGTCAATAAAATCCTTGGCCTGGGGAACGATCAGTTCATTTATAAAATTCTTCACCGGGATCTTTCCCGATAATTTCCGGTTATCCCTCTCACTTACGAATTCACTTTCAATCTCACCCGATTCTTTGGAGATCCCCGAATTATCAGGTGCCATATTGTTTGACCAGTAGCGGATCTTTAATGTATTGTTTTCATCAATTACAGGGTACTCATATTCTTCCACCGAAAAGTAGAAGCCATAGTAGATCCCTTCCTTTTTACAGGCATCAACCAACTCCCGGGTAAGGTCCCTCCCGGGCATCATGTCCACTACATCGCGATGTGTAAATTTTGAATCCCAAAGGCAATAGCCATCATGATGTTTATTAAAGGGAACAATATATTTTGCACCACTCATTTTTACCAGGTCCACGATCTCTTCAGCGTTGAAACCATCTGCTGTGAAGAGGGGAATAAAATCGTCGCGCTGAAAATCTTCTCCCCATGCTACTTTATGGTGATCCGTGTATTGATGATACATGTTGTTCAGGTACCAATCGGGGTAGCGCGCCCGGCTCCATCCCTTGGTGCCATATCCGGCAAGAGAATACAGCCCCCAGTCGTAGAATATACTAAGTTTGGCATCCCTGTACCATTCCGCGGTCTGATGGATGTCAATGGATTCAATCGACCCATGATAGGGGCCGATGCTGTTTACTTTTTCAAGTTCCGACAGCTCATTTTGTGCCATGATCATCTGGTCCCGGGAAATTCTATCGTGCAATTCTTCAATTGAATAAATGTAGCTAAAAACTTCCTGGCCTGTTTCGTTGTTGGTATGCGCACATGAGCCAATGACAAGTATTGGGCTAAATAGAAGGATAAGCCAGGTTCGCTTAAGTGGATTCATTGCTTATTTTATAATTGAAATTGTTAAATTATGAAAAATCATTTTCGAAACAAATAAAATGCTGGTTATCAAGCAAAATTGTAAATCCATCTAAAATGATGAAATAGGGAAATCAGGATTTTCAGAGCTTTGTTATTTCTTGCTATTTTTCGCGCCAAATTAAGGTCACCAGGGAACGTATATATGAAATTTATTTCAGCCTTTCTTATACTTTTATCGTTATCTGCCTCAGATTTATTTGCCCAGACCGAAATTGACCTGGGCAATCAGAGCTGGAATATCTGGCTGGACAAAGAAGCTGCATGGTCGGAGGATAAATTATACCTTCCACCTGTAGATTTAACTTTGATTCCCGAGAATCCTCCGACAATTGGCTGGTATGCACTGGCAACGAGTGCTCAGGGTGAGATCACTGTTCCATACCCGATTAAGGAATATTTAAAGGAAACAAAGCTCACAGGAGCAGTTGTATCTGATAATTACCAGGGTGTTGCCTGGTATTACACTTACATAAATATTCCCAGGGCATGGAAGAATAAGCGGATCCTGCTTGATTTTGAAGGGATTAGCATGCGTGCTGAAGTGTATGTAAATGAGAAGCTTGTAGGTTATGACTTGATCGCAGGAAGTCCTTTTGAAGTCGACATTAGTGAGGCTGTTGTTCCGGGAACCTTGAATTTTCTTGCAGTAA
>CAYSAH010000088.1:0-10812 GCA_964428945.1 uncultured Bacteroidaceae bacterium
TTTTACTTATTTTTCCTTTCCCCCCGGTTCCTGGGCGGAGTCGAAGGACCCTTCTCCCTTCCTGGTATACCAAGTAAAAGTATGTGGATACTCATTTTTTTCTCCGGCTTCAACATGCTCAGACTCCATTTCCGTCCATTCCGAAAAATCGATTTCAGGGAAAAAGGTATCGGCATCGAAGGAATGATGCACCCTGGTAAGATATAAACTGCCGGCGACCTCCAGCATCTGCCTGTAGACCATTCCGCCTCCCATGATGAAACACTCTTGCTTTATGCCGGCAAGCTTAAGCGCTTCTTCTGTTGAATAGGCCATTTCGCAGGCTTCAAAAACTTCACCTTTCCTGTCTGTTATGACGATGTTCCTGCGATTTGGCAAGGCGCCATTTGGCAGCGATAAGAAAGTGTTTCTCCCCATGATAACAGTATGCCCGGATGTCAGTTTTTTAAATCGTTTCAGATCATCCGAAAGGTGCCAGAGCAGCTGGTTATCTTTTCCGATTGCATTGTTTTCTGCAATGGCAACAATAATGGATATATTTTTCCTGATCTCAGGCATTTCAGACAGATATTTCACCCTTAATATGTGGATGAGGGTCATAATTCACAAGCTCAAAATCCCCGTATTCAAAATCAAAAATTGAAGTTCGGTTTTTATTGAGCTTCATCCGGGGCAAGTTTCTTGGCTCCCTGGCAAGCTGCATTTTTACCTGCTCCATATGGTTGAGGTAGATGTGAGCATCCCCCAGGGTATGGACAAATTCACCCGGCTTGAGACCGGTAACCTGCGCTACCATTAGCAGCAGGATCGAATATGAGGCAATATTGAAAGGAACTCCCAGGAAAATATCTGCGCTTCGCTGGTAGAGCTGGCAGGATAATTTTCCATTTGCAACATAAAACTGGAAAAGAATATGACAGGGAGGCAGGGCCATCTTGTCCAGGTCACCGACGTTCCATGCACTGACAATATGCCTACGGGAATCGGGAGTATTCCTGATCGATTCTATAACCTGCGTGATCTGGTCGATATTCCGGTTCTCCGGGCTAGTCCACGAACGCCACTGGTATCCATATATCCGGCCAAGCTCACCATCTTCACCGGCCCATTCGTTCCAGATCCTTACACCATTATCGTTCAGGTATTTGATGTTTGTCTCCCCATTCAAAAACCAGAGCAACTCGTATATTATCGACCTCAGGTGAAGTTTTTTTGTTGTAAGGAGGGGAAACCCTTCCTCCAGGTTAAAACGCATCTGGTAGCCAAATACGCTGATTGTCCCTGTGCCCGTGCGATCCTCTTTTTTTACCCCTTTTTCGATTACGTGTTCAAGTAAATCCAGGTACTGCTTCATTTCCGCTTCTCTTTTGGTGAGGTAAAAATAGTGTTTCACCAAGGATATAAAAAGACCTTTTTATGAACATGATAATAACATGCTGAAAACTAATTTTACCACTGAGAATTTTTTTAATAACTTTATCCGACCCAAGAAAAAGAGAGAAAGTGAATTTGCTTTCCGACTTATGAAAAATAAACTGATCCAAATACTGGTACTTCTGAGTATCACAATAGCTAATATTCCGGCCCAGGAAAATATTACAGCCGATAAGATTTCCGGCTGTGATTCACTCACTGTTCAGTTTACCCTTAATAATACATTGCCTTTGACCTCTTACACCTCGGTGGTCTGGAATTTCGGCGACGGTTCTTCAGCCAGGGGTACCCTTGCCCTGGCTCATACTTATGTAAGCCCCGGAATTTATAATGTTCGTTGTGTACTCGACGGTGGAAGGAATATCTTATTTAATGACACAATATCAGTTGGCCTGACACCCTACGCGGATTTCACCTTTACTGATACTTCAGGCAGCGATTCGGAATTCCCATACTATTTTGAATCTGCATATTTCAAACCAATAGAAGGGATCGACCTTAATTATAGCTGGCGGTTTCCCGATGGAACGGTTGTGAATGACAGTGTTGCGGTATATTTATTTCCTGAAGAAGAGGTTTACCCGGTATTCTTATCCGTAACCGATGAAAATGGATGCAGTGATACCATACTTAAACTGGTCCCTGTTTCCAGGGAGCTTATGGTCCCAAATGTCTTCACACCTAACGGCGATGAGTTAAATGATTATTTTGAAGTTACAACTCCCGGTGATTATAGCTATTCATTAAGGATCTTCACACGAAATGGTCTCCAGGTTTATAATTCCGAATCACCGCTGATAAGCTGGGATGGAAGGATAACTGGTGGAAGAGAAGCACCTGAAGGCGTATATTTTTATATTATCCAAAGTGAAGAAACTCCTGTTAAAACTTCCGTTTCCGGGTTTTTACACCTCTTCAGGTAATCTGAACCTAAAGCCTGCTTACCCGCTTGATAATCCATGCAAATAATGCGGTGGAAAAGAAAGTAAAAGAACCGTAAACAACCGCCACCAAAGCCATCTTAGTGCTGCCCAGGATCGAACTTGCCACGTAGATCGCCAGGGCGGAATTTTGCAATCCAACTTCAATGGCTATCGTAAACCGGTCCCGGCTTTTCAGTTTAGTTATCCATGCAACCTGCCAGCCAAGGAACATTGATAATGCATTCAGAAGGAGGGCATAAGGCACTAAATTCAGGAAATCGCTTTTTGTTGCTGTTTCGTCACCTTCGTCTAAAAATACCACTGCAACGTACACAACAAACAGGATAATGGGTAATATGAATTTGAGGGGGCGGTTCAACCCTTCTGCAAAAGCTGTTTTATGATGCCTGATCGTTATACCTATATATGCCGGAACAATGGTAAGCATGAATACCTTGAGAACGGTGCCCCAAACATCAAGATGGATCTCAGCATCAGCATGCAGGAAAACCAGTAATGCAATACTTACACTAAGCGGGATGGTGATCAGGGTGATCAGGCTGTTGATTGCAGTCATGGAGATCGACAAAGCAACATTGCCTCTCAATAAGTATGTAAGCAGGTTTGAGGTTGCACCTCCCGGACAGGATGCTATAATGATTAAGCCTACCTTGAACATCGGGTCCAGATTGCTGACAAGGGCAATCCCACAGGCAACCAGGGGAAGAAGAAGCATCTGGCTGGTAATACCGATAAGAACAGCCCTTGGTCTGAAGAAGATATTCCTTACATCCTGGTGCGTTATTGACAATCCCATCCCCAGTGTAATAAGTGCCAGGGTGGCCGGAAGAAAATATTCTGAGAATATATTTGCCATTTGAATCCAGCGTCCCGGACTTGCTTTAATTTCCAGGGGCTGCAAGTTAAAAAAAAATCACACAGGGGAACACAATTTATAAATGCCCCGGAAAAGATAATTTAGAATAAGTCTAAATTAGAATATAAAAAACTACAGCCCTGATTTTAAAAATTACGAACTCAGTTGATTATCTTCAACAATAACTTTAAATTAGCCATTTACTGTTTATTCCGGGACGATAATTTGTTTATTTTTATTAAATTCTGTTTTATGAATTTTGAAGGATTATAAGTATAATCGTCTAAATTTTACTTTAACTAACCCGAAATATAGATGTCAAAGACCTGTCAGCAACACGGGCCCCTTACAAAGGGGAAATTGGCTTTCCTGTGTAGTCAGAGATCACGAATTCACCTTCTGTTTTCTTTTCTTTTCTTCTTATCCTTTGTCCCCTTAAGTTCATTGTTTGCCGAAGATGCTGAAAGTAATGCCCATGAAGGCAATTACTCGCAGGCTGTCCAGCGGGGAGAACGATTGTTTTACGGACTTATTGAAGGTAAATTCCAGACCAAGGCTTGTGCCGATTGCCACAACACGATCGAGATCGACACATTTAACTGGAATCCGAACGCATGGGAAATTGCTCATAAGTATAAGGAAAAAAGTGTCGAAGAATTTACCCGGGCAGTGATGAAACCAACAGGACGAACCATGTCGGTAGTTCACCTTTCCTTCAACCTGACTGAGGCAGACATTGCACTGATCAAAGAATTCCTGGATCATTTTGAGGAGCAGGGATTGACAAAGGAAAAGCCGATAATCAACAAGATCTTACTCTTCATCTTCCTGGGAATCTTGCTGACATGGATCGTGCTTGATGCAGTATTCTTTAAAAAGGTCAGGCGTAAATGGATCCTGGGATTATTGTTCCTCGGAGCCCTGGGATGGCAGATTCAGTTGCTTTTTGATGCAGGTACTTCCCTGGGGAGGCAGGAAAACTATGAGCCCGATCAACCAATAAAATTCTCGCATAAGGTTCACGTCACTGACAACCAGATCGATTGCAAATATTGCCACCATACAGTTGAAGAAAGCAAATCGGCCGGTTTCCCTGAAGTTGAACTCTGCATGAATTGCCATATTATCGTCAGGGAAGGGACCAATTCAGGCGGGCATGAGATCGATAAAGTCGTTACAGCCTTTGAAAACAAGGAACCCATTGAATGGGTAAGAATCCACAACCTGCAGGATCATGTATTCTTCAGTCATGCCCAGCACGTTGCTGTTGGCAAGCTCGAGTGCCAGACCTGCCACGGTCCTGTTGAGACTATGGACAGGGTGAAGCAGGTATCTGATCTTTCCATGGGTTGGTGTATCAATTGTCATCGCGATACAGAAGTCCAATTCTTCGATAATGAATTTTATGCTGAATATAAGGAGCTTCATGATAAAGTTAAAGTGGGAGAGATCGACCGCGTTACTGCAGAATTGATTGGGGGGACCGAGTGCTCCAAGTGTCATTATTAATACTTGTTAAACAATACTTCACACATGGAAAAATACTGGAGAAGTCTGGATGAATATAAGAACGGGCCTGATCTGCGGGTTGTTAAGGCTACTGATGAAGAGGAACATAAAAATCTTGTACTTGAACTGGCTGACCGAAAGATCACAGAGGCAACAGCTTCCCGAAGGGATTTTCTAAAGCTGGTCGGATTTAGCTTTGCTACAGCAGCGATCACAAGCAGCTGCGAAAAACCGGTTCAAAAAGCCATTCCTTACCTTATTAAGCCTGAGGAGATCACTCCCGGTAAGGCAAGCTATTATGCAAGCAGTTTTTTCGATGGAACGGAATATTGTTCGGTGGTAGCCAAAGTACGCGACGGTCGTCCAATAAAAATTGAAGCAAATAAATTGTCCTCTGTCTCAAAAGGAGGAACCTCTGCAAGGGTGCAGGCAAGTATTCTCGAACTTTACGACCAGGCCAGGCTTAAATCACCTGCCAAAGGAAGCAGGGAGGTGCAATGGGATGAGATCGATGCGCTTGTTATTGAAAAGCTCAGTGAAAGCAGTGGTGGAAGAAAGGTATTGCTTACATCCACCATCATCAGCCCTTCCACCATTAAGATCATTGAGGACCTCCAGGCAAAATACCCTGATCTCGAGTGGATCGTTTATGATGAAATATCATCAGGCGCATTAAGGGCAGCACATGAGAATGTTTTTGGCAGAAGCATCATACCAGGCTACCATTTTGAAAAAGCCGATTATATCGTTTCTTTCGATGCCGATTTTCTGGGCACCTGGCTTGCCCCCGTCGGGTTTTCAAGGGGCTACGCACAGAAAAGAGAGGTGAACAGGGAAAACCCTTCAATGTCAAAGCATATACAGATCGAGTCTGGCTACTCGCTTACCGGTTCCAATGCCGACGTGCGTCACCCGGTTACCCCGGCTGTTTCAAAGGCGATCCTGGCAAAATTGTACAATGCCATAGCGGCTGTAAAAGGAAATGCTGCTGTATGGGGTGGAGAATGCGATTTTGATGTTTCTGTTTTGAAGGATGACTTGCTCGCCCACGAGGGAAGTTCCATTGTGATCAGTGCTTCAAATGATCCTGAGGTGCAACTGATGGTGGCAGGCCTTAACGCAATGCTGGGCAATTACGGTCAGACACTTGATCCCGACAGGACGATCATGCTCAGGCAGGGAAACGACAAGGATTTTGAAGGATTAAAAAGATCCTTATTGGATAAAAAAGTATCCCTGCTTATAATGAGCAATGTGAACCCTGTGTACAGTGCCGGAGGGGAAGAACTCGGCAAAGCGATTAGTGAAGCAGGGCTCAGCGTTTACATCGGATCGTCGTTCAGCGAAACAGCAAAGATCAGTCAGTACCTTGCCCCCGACCACCATTACCTCGAAGCCTGGGGCGATGCTGAGCCGGTAAGGGGTCTCTTCAGCCTTCAGCAACCAACAATAAATCCACTTTACAATACCAGGGCTTTCCAGGATTCACTGTTAAAGTGGTCGGGCAGTGAAGAGGATTATCACGATATCCTGAAAGCATATTGGGAAAAGAACATTTATCCGCTTGCAGAAAATGCTTCGGGCTTTTCAAACTGGTGGAACCAATCCCTTCAGAACGGGGTGTTCGATGCAGGGTTAAATTCTGCCGGATCAGGTGCCGACCTCAGCAAAATCAAAGTATCTCCTTCATCAGGTGAAGGTATGGCCCTTACACTTTACACCTCTGTAGGCATTATGGATGGAAGGCATGCCAACAATCCATGGTTGCAGGAATTGCCCGATCCACTCACAAAAGTTTGCTGGGACAATTACCTGGCTGTATCCCTGGCAGATGCCACAGAGTTAGGCTTACAGGATGAGGACCTGGTCACTGTTAATGGTCTGAAGATCCCGGTGCTCGTGCAAGCCGGCCAGGCAAAAGGAACCTGTTCAATGGCCCTTGGTTACGGGAGGACGGTTGCCGGTAAGGTTGGTGAAAATGTAGGAACAAATGCCTATACACTCGTTGGCGAAGCCGGTGGTTTCAGGAATTATACCCTGAGTGGAGTGAAACTGGAGAAAACAGGAGAAACCTACGAACTGGCCAGGACCCAGACCCATGACAACATGGAGGAAAGGCCGATCGTGAGGGAAACGACTCTCGGGGAATACAAAGCTGATCCGAATGCAGGAAACCATTTCCACCTTGAAGCAGAGGCTCATCATGATTCACTGTACGAGGAGAAGGAATTCCCAGGCTTCCATTGGGGCCTGGCTGTTGACCTCAACAAATGCACAGGCTGTAACAACTGCGTGGTTGCCTGTACAGCTGAGAACAATGTGGCAACGGTTGGCAAACAGGAGGTGAGCAACAGACGGATCATGCACTGGATACGGATCGACCGTTACTTCAGCGAGGATGTTCAGAATCCGAGGACCTACCACCAGCCTGTGATGTGTCAGCACTGCGACAATGCGCCTTGCGAAAATGTTTGCCCGGTTGCAGCAACGATGCACAGTTCAGAAGGACTGAACCAGGTGGCCTACGTTCGGTGCATAGGGACCAAGTATTGCATTAACAACTGTCCGTACAGGGTAAGAAGGTTCAACTGGTTCAAGTATGTGAACAACGATAAATTCAATTTCCACCTGAACGATGAAACCGGTAAGATGGTATTGAATCCCGATGTAACAGTCCGAAGCCGGGGTGTGGTGGAAAAATGCTCTTTCTGTGTCCAGAGGATCCAGGAAAAGAAGCTGGAAGCCAAACTGGAAGACCGGCAGTTGAGGGACGGGGAAGTACAGACTTCCTGTGTTCAATCCTGTCCGACCGGGGCCCTCATTTTCGGAAACCTTAATGATGAGCATGCAGAGGTTACAAAAAATATGAAAAACGAGCGCAATTACCACCTGCTTGAACAACTGCATACCTTGCCATCGGTTGGTTACCTTACGAAAGTCAGAAATATTGAAGCCGGGGAAGCAGAAGCTCATTCATCAGAAGATCATGCATAAATAAGAAAACTGAGATATAATGTACAAAACCGAGATTAGAGGACCGCTCATCCTGGGAAGCAAAACCCTGAGCCAGATATCTGAAGAGATCACCTCTCCCATGTACCAGAGACCAAAAATGTGGTGGCTGGCCGGGATGGGTATCAGTTCAATAATGGCTTTGCTTGGGTTCTGGGCGATCTACACAACAATTGCAAACGGGATAGGCACCTGGGGGGTGAACAATACCGTTGGATGGGGCTGGGCAATTATCAATTTTGTATGGTGGATCGGTATCGGGCATGCCGGAACAGCATTTTCGATCTTCCTCCTTATCCTCAGGCAGGAATGGAGGTCGTCCATCAATCGTGCTGCAGAAGCCATGACCGTTGTTGCCGTAGGTTGTGCGGCGATATTCCCCGCACTGCACATGGGCCGTATCTGGGATGCGTTTTTCATTCTCCCTTATCCGAATACACGCGGACCACTCTGGGTGAATTACAACTCCCCGCTTTTCTGGGACTTCATTGCAATTTCAGCCTACCTGCTGATCTCAGCTTCCTTCTGGTTCCTGGGCATGATCCCTGATTTTGCCACTGTCCGCGATACATCAAAATCTAAAATTAAAAAAGCTGTGTATGGCTTCTTTGCCATGGGATGGAGAGGTTCTGTCGGGGAATGGAAAAGATACGAAGGTTTGAGTTTTATCCTTGGAGGAATTGCTGCAGTACTCGTGGTATCCGTCCACTCTATCGTGTCGACCGACTTCGCCGTGTCTGTTGAACCCGGGTGGCACACCACGCTCTTCCCGCCCTATTTTGTTGTGGGGGCGATCTTTTCTGGTTTTGCCATGGTGCTGACTTTAACCGTTATAATCCGGAAATTCTATAAGCTGAATGACTTTATTACCGACAAGCATCTTGATAATATTGCAAAGATCCTGATATTTATTTCCCTGATCATGGGAACAGCCTACCTGACTGAAATTTTCGTGGCATGGTACTCTGGCAACGAATACGAGATGTTCACCTTCTTCCGGAACAGAATCACCGGAGATTATACTTTCCAGTTCTGGGCCATGTTCATTTGTAACGCTCTGATCCCACAATTAATGTGGTTCAAAAAGATCAGGAGTAACATTACCATTATTTTTATCATTTCCCTGTTTATTAACCTGGGGATGTGGTTTGAGCGTTTTAACATTGTGGTTACCTCTCTTTCAAAAGACTATCTCCCCTCAGCATGGGCAACTTATACCCCAACTTTCGTTGAGATATCAGTTTTCCTGGGAACCCTCGGAATATTTGCATCCGGCGTATTGCTCTTCTTCAGGTATATTCCGATGATCGCTATCCACGAGGTTAAAATGATGAACAAGTTCCAGTTGAAACCAAAGAAAAAATAAAATGAAGGAGGAAAAACAAAATATCATTGGGGTCTTCAACGATGAGGTACCATTGGTTGAGGCCTTCAGGGCATTAAAAAAGGAAAATGTGGAGATCTCAGATGTCTTTACACCCTTCCCTGTGCACGAGATCCTGGAACACCACGGCCGCAAATCAAATATTATAACCCTGTCCTGGTTTTTCGGACTCTTTGCGGCAATCGGTGTACTTTCCTTCCTGTATTATACAGCTGTAATTGACTGGCCATTGAACTTCGGAGGAAAACCCAGCAGCGCTTTTCCTTCATTCATTGTTGTTACCATAATCCTGACCATTTTCAGCGTAACGATTCTGAGCCTGTTCACTTTTTCGGTAAGGGCCAGGCTTTGGCCAAATATTGACAAACCGATCTACCATGAAGGTGCAACCGATGATAAATTCGTGATCCTTTTTGAAAAGGATAAAGTTGATGCAGCCAAGGTAAAGAAACTACTCAGGGAACACGGGGCAATAGAAATAATTGAAAAGTAAGAGAAAATGAAGCATACCCTTTTATTATTTGGTTTTGTTTTGCTGGTCAGCTCCTCATGCGACCGGACCCGGACCTCGACGGGCTGGGATTATATGCCTGACATGTACTATTCAGAGGCATATGAATCCTATACTCCGAATGAGAATTTTGAAAATGGGATGACCATGCGTACGCCTGTGGCAGGTACGGTTCCCAGGGGAATGGTGCCATTCCCTTATGTAAAATCTGACGAGGACCGCCTGCTTGCAGGAAAAGAGTTAAGCAATCCGGTGGCTGTAAGCGAAGAAAATGTTGCAAGGGGCGGGGAATTATACGGGATCTTCTGCATTGATTGTCATGGTGAGAAAGGGGATGGACAGGGTTTCCTCTATACTTCTAAAAGATATCCTTATCCGCCTGCTAATCTCGTGAACGATAAGGTAAAGGCCCTGTCCGACGGTGAGTTATTTCATACGATTACTGTTGGCTATGGTGTAATGGGTGCCCATGGGGCAATGATCTCGCAGGAAAACCGCTGGAAGATCATCAATTATATAAGGGAAGATCTGCAAAAATAAAACAGGAAAAATCCAAACAGATGGAAGAAAGACTTAAAATAAAACCTGCATTTTACATTGGTACATTCGTTCTCATTGCCGTTGGGGTGGCAGCTTTTATTACAGGATTTATAAATGATCCTACCCGTGCCTGGGCCAATTTTTTACTGAACAATGTCTATTTTGTTTCACTTTCAGTTGGAGCGGTCCTGTTCCTCTCCCTGCAACGGGTTACCCAATCGGGATGGTCGGCAGGCTTCCTTCGTGTTCCCGAAGCGATGGGAATGTACCTGCCGGTCGCTGCTGTCCTGTTCATTATTATGCTCCTGGGGGTTCATACTTTATACCACTGGTCGGATGTTGAGGCTGTTGCCCATGATCCCTTACTTCAGCACAAGCAGCCCTACCTGAATTTTCCATTCTGGGCCGGACGGATGATTGTTTTCTTCGGATTATGGATCCTGCTGGCAACGATGCTAAGAAGATATTCGCTCAGGGAAGATGAGGAAGGGGGAATGGAAATTTTCCGGAAGTCCGAGCACCTGGCAAAGATCTTTATCTTCGTGGTCATTATTACCTTTTCATTTGCTGGTTTTGACTGGGTCATGTCGCTCGATCCACACTGGTACAGTGCACTCTTTGC
>CAYSAH010000089.1:0-10809 GCA_964428945.1 uncultured Bacteroidaceae bacterium
TGCAACAGAGTTCGGGATGGTTAACGAGCTTAACACTGAGCAACCAGAAAATGCCATAGATCCAATACTTGTGACCGTGTTCGGGATATCAATGGAGGTTAACCCGGTACAATGATAAAATGCTTCAGCACCAATGCTTGCAACAGAGTTCGGGATGGTTAACGAGCTTAACACTGAGCAACCAGAAAATGCCTTAGATCCAATACTTGTCACCGAATTTGGGATATTAATTGAGGTTAACCCTTGGCATAAATAAAATGTCCGATCTCCAATGCTTGTCACCAAGTTCGGGATATCAATGGAGCTTAACCGTTTACAACCAGAAAATGCATATGCTCCAATGCTTGTCACCGAGTTCGGGATATCAATAGAGATCAACCTTGTGCAACCAGAAAATGCTTCATCTCCAATACTTGTCACCGAGTTCGGGATATCAATAGAGGTTAATCCTGTGCAACCATAAAATGCATAAGCTCCAATGCTTGTCACCGAGTTCGGGATTATAACAGTTGTTTCTTTTGACAGACAGCATATTAATGTGGTTACATCTTTATTATACAAGACACGATCAATTAATGTGTAGAAATTATTATCAATTGCTACATCAAACCTGGTTAACATCGGGCAATAAGAAAATGCACCTTCTCCAATGCTTGCAACAGAGTTCGGGATGGTTAACGAGCTCAACACTGTGCAACCATAAAATGCATAAGCTCCAATACTTGTCACCGAGTTCGGGATATTTACCGAGCTTAACAATGTGCAATAAGAAAATGCCGCATATCCAATGCTTGTCACCGAGTTGCCAATTAAAACGGATGATAATATTTTGCAACCAGAAAATGCCCGAGAATCAATGTATATCACTGAGTTGGGAATGATTACCGATCTTAAGCGTGGGCAATAGGTAAATGCATCACTTCCAATGCTTGTCACATTAAAGGTATCTCCATTAATTTCAACAGCAGAGGGTATTATAATATCTCCCTCATATTTTGGTGATTTTTCTATTACCGCTACCGAAAGAGGTTGAACCACTGATGTAATTTCGTATAGAATAGTACCCACCATAAATGTCTGTCCGTTTTCACTGGCCTCCATATTTTCTGGAAGAGGGGCAGCAGAAAAGTTTGCATCAGTAATACTGACATTCTGGGGAAACATAGGCATGCTTCCCAGGATGGTAATCGATAAAATGATTGATATTCGTTTCATGATTGTTGGGTTAGAATTTTAATTCGGGGTAACTCAGAAAAGAGGGTGGTCAATATTATTGACAGTCAGCAGTATGATTATAGCCAAGTTACGAAATTAAAAACCACAAAGTCAAACGGTATCGTGCCAAAATTCAACGTTATCGTGTCAAAAGGGAGTACTTAGAAGTGCCTAAAGTTGTGATTCCTGACACCTCGCGCCTTGCGCCTTGTGCCTTGCGCCTGATACCTGATACCTCACGCCTCATGCCTCATGCCTGATACCTCATACCTCGCGCCTTACGCCTGCTACCTACCAATCAACCCCCTCAGTTCCTCGATCTCTCTCTGCTGGGACTCTATCTGGTTTTGCTGGTCTTTGATCGCTTCGATAAGTACAGGGATCAAAGCAGTATAATTAACAGCTTTGTATCCTTCCTTATTCTCCTTAACGATCTCGGGGAATACTTTTTCAACCTCCTGGGCAATTACACCGATGCTTTGGGTACCTGAGGATTTTGATCCGGCTGTGGCCTGGTCATAGTCGAAATAAACCCCATTCAATTGCCTTAGCTTGGCAACAGGATCATCTACTGCATGAATATTCGTTTTGTAGGCAGCATCTGACGCCCAGTAAACTCCCCCTGAGAAATACGCATCACCGAATCCATAGAGTACATATTGCGGAGCCTGTGAGGCAGGAAAGTCCAATATCAGTCCGTATCCCGGGGTTCCTGGGTAATTGATGCCTGCATTTCCAGAAATAGTAATTTCAGAAGTACTGAAATCACCATAAATCAAAGGTGAAGTAGTAGCCGAATTAGCTATGTAAAGCTTATTGCTGCCCGTTTCATAATACCCGGCCTGGTAGCCTAAAAATACGTTACCAATGCCGCTGGTGTTGGAATATCCCGACCGGGAACCAAGGGCCACGTTGCTCGATCCGGTTTGCAGATTGTTTCCTGATTCAAAGCCAAAAAGGGTATTATAATTTCCGGAACTAATATTTTCCCCACTGTTTGATCCGATAAATGTGTTATAATAATATGCATTGCCTGCCACTCCAAAGCCGGAGTTTGTTCCTATAAGCACGTTATTATCTCCCGCCCCGTTAAAACCCGATCCGTAACCCATATAGGTATTAAAGGACCCTCCGGCTTCCCTTCCTGAATATATTCCAAGGTAGGTGTTGTTTGTTCCTTCACCTGAATTGTAACCAGCCTCTGCTCCAAGGAAGGTATTCCAGCTCCCTGTGGCATAACCGCCTGCGGCATGACCGATGGCAGTCTGATAATCACCAGTTGCATTGGACCATCCTGCATAGTAACCCAAAAATACGTTTCCTCCTCCGGATGTATTATAGTAACCGGCCAGGTGGCCTATGAAGAGGTTGTAGTTTCCATCAAAAGGGTCGATGCCCTCACCATAATTTGAATAACCTGCTTCATAACCGATCATTACATTGTTGATCCCTTTATAGTTTGAATATCCAGCATTATTCCCTATAAATACATTATTCTCCCCCTCGAGGTTTGAATATCCGGTATTGTCCCCTATCATTATATTATTGCTTCCGGAAGCCCCGAAACTGGAATAACCGGCATTATGACCCAGGTAAGTATTGTATTCACCGGATATATTATTATAGCCGGTTTTATACCCAATGAGGGTATTGTAAGAGGGATCATTCTCAATTCCTTCACCCGACCAGAATCCGCTGTTATACCCCATATACATGTTATAACTTCCGTCTGAATTCGATAAGCCGCTGTTATTCCCGAGAAATATATTGTCGAGGCCTGTAGTATTGAATAAGCCAGTATAGGCTCCTATAAAAATATTGCTGCTTCCTGAAGTATTATAAGCCCCTGCAGCATAACCCATGAAAATATTGTCATCCCCTGTTACTCCTCCCTCTTCGGAAAAGCCATAACCTGCCTGGAACCCGATGGAGATGTTGCTCAGTCCGGTGGTATTATTATACCCTGCCTGGTATCCTAAAAATGTATTGTAATGATTTTCGGAATTATACCCTGCCTGGTAACCTATGATTGAGTTGAAATAACCGTTGCTGTTCTGGTACCCGGATTGGTTCCCAATATATACGTTTCCATAGCCGTAAGCTGTATTGTATCCACTTTCATTACCGATAAAAATATTCTCCGCAGCATCAAGGTTGTTAAAACCAGATGATTTTCCGATAAAAATATTTTCATCACCTGAAGTATTGTTGAAGCCTGATTGCCAGCCAAAGAAGGTGTTATTCTTGCCCGTTGTTATATTTGAGCCGGCATCCTGACCGATAAGATAATTTTGCCTTGTAAGGGACATCAGCTGATCGGAAGTCCCTTTTGCAGCAGAATTATATCCTCCCACTGCAAACCCGCCCTTGATTCCCTTGGCCTGGGCAGTCGTATCGAAATAAATACTGGTATTTGAACTGGATACTTCAAGCAGGTTCTGTGTTTCTCCCTTTGCAGCAGAATTATACCCTCCAACTGCAAATCCGCCCTTTTGGCCTTTTAGCGGGAGATCTTCCGGCACCCAGATTCTTACACTGTCGGCAGAAACCCTTAAATATTCCTGTGTTACTCCTTTTGAGGAGGAATTATATCCCCCAACTGCAAATCCACCCTTAATTCCTTTCTTATTTTCATCCACATATACCATTACCCCATCATTAAAAACAGCAAATACAGGATTGCCCGCATCATTTTTCACCTCGAAAAGCGGCTTTTCAACCTGGGGGTCGCTGGATTGTATTGAAAGCAGGCTCTGGTTTGGAGTCGAGGTCCCGATACCCACTGACGAATTCGTATATAAGGTATCATTATACCTGTTCCAGACCTGCTCAGAAGAACCCTGGGCAACATTTTGCGCATAAAGTGCAAAGGGTACGGATTGAAAAGGATAAACGCCCATCGAAGTAAAACCTGATCCCTTATTTATTGAAACCTCAATGGTGTAGAACCCTACCCCCCACTGTATATCACTGAAAGAAGCAAGGTCCCCGCCTGTTTTGCTTGCATCCGGATCACCAATAATTAAAGAAAAAATACCAAGTTCTGAAGTTTGAATACTGTGATCTTCCTGCCAGACCAATACATTGTTGGCCAGTATCCCCATACGAACAGTCAGCGAGGATGCAGACAAAACATTACCATCGCTATCCCTTGCAACCGCCTGGTAATTAAATCCCTGTGGCACCTGTGCTCCAAGAGTGACCGACAAGAGAATCGCAAGGATCAGGAGTAAATTCTTTTTCATAGGTTTAGAATTTGTTTATAAAATAAAGCAAGCTGAAACTTCTCAACAGTAGTTCTCTCCTTAAGAATAACAACTATTATTTAGAATTATTCTAGTCTATAACAATTTGCAGTATGATAAGGTTTAACGGCCAGATGCTTAAATCCATCGGGAAATAATATCTGTTGCAAGAGGAAAACTAAGTTTTTAAACTTTTTTTTTGAAATACATATAAACAAAACAGAATTTTCCTAGCTTTCAGGGCAGCTGGCCGACTCTACTCCTTCAGTATGCTAACTGTGATTCCTGTTGGGTATTCGGCTGAATGAAAAACCCTGTGACTTGCTTTCTGAAACGCAGAATCGTCGCAAGTATATATATTAGTGAAGGTTTGCGGATTCATATCGAACAGAGGGAACCAGCTGCTCTGCACCTGTACCATAATTTTATGCCCTTTCTGGAAACAATGATTTATGTCGGGTAACATAAAATCAATTTTTGTAGCTTCATTCGGTACAAAAGGTTCAGGATGCTCAAAGCTGTTCCGGTATTTTCCTCTGAAAATATCACCCCTGACCAGCATTTCATATCCTCCCAGGTCTATTTCCCTCCGGTTCAGGCCCTTGTTTGCAGCTGTATCTGGAAAAACATCGATGAGCTTAACAACCCAGTCGGCATCTGTACCTGTGGTTGAGACATACAATTCCACTTCAAGCGGGCCAACTATGGTAAGATCTTCCTGAAGTTCGTTGCCTTCAAATTCAAGAACATCTGGCCGGGTTGAGGCAAATCGCTGGTCTTCCGACAGGTACTGGGAATTATAAAAGCTTTTGCAGCTAATGAAAGGGGCCGTATAGGGAACCGGGTTCGACGGATCACTTATAAATTCATCATAATCCTTCTCCCCACCGGCGGGAACTTCGAAAGAAAGATCCTCGTTTGCATGCAGGTACAATTTCTTGCTTACAACATTTTCCGGGGGCCATGAAGTGTAATGCTTCCATTCTCCCTTACCGGTCTGGAAAACCCAGGCCTCAGGCTGATCAAAATTCCCCTCCCCTTTAAGGTAATATTGAAAGAATGGGAATTCAATATTTTCCTGGTAGAAATTCTTATCCGACTCATAAAAAGGGATCCTGCTATAATTGTTAAATTCAGGATAACCCCATCCTCCATGCACCCACGGACCCATAACGATCCTGTTTGAGATTCCCGGGTTGTTCTTTTCAATTTCCCTGTAAGTGTGCAGCGCTCCCGACAGAACCTCGCCATCATACCAGCCACCAACTGTAAGAATCGCAGGCTTAATATCCTTCAGATGTGAAAGCGTGCTACGGGATTTCCAGAATTCGTCATAATCCGGGTGCCCAATGAACTGGTTCCAGAAATCAATGCTCCCTTTAAGATATTCCTGGTTTATATTCTTTACCGGGCCAATATCAAGGAAAAAATTATAGGCATCCGGGGTTGGATAGGAAAGACCCGGACTCCCCTGTGTCGTTGGCCCCTCTCTTTTCTGTCCAAAGGATTGAAAGAAATTAAAGCTCATTGCAAAAGTGAAAGCCCCGTTGTGGTGCATATCATCCCAAAGGAACCAGTCAGAGATCGGAGCCTGGGGACTCGTGCATTTAACAGCCGGATGCGCATTGATGCTGCCCATCACAGTATAAAAACCCGGGTATGAAACTCCATACATCCCTACTTTTCCATTGTTGTTCCTGATGTTCCTGATGAGCCAGTCGACGGTATCCCAGGTGTCGGTTGTTTCATCGATATCCTTTTTCGATTTGTATCTTGTTAATACTGGTCTCATGTCAACAAACTCCCCTTCCGACATATATTTTCCGCGAACATCCTGGAAAACGAAAATGTACTTATCCTCTTCAAGCAGCTGATTTGAAGAAAGACTTCGTTTCATAGATTCCCCGTAGGGGCCAATTGAATATGGAGTACGCAGGAGTATAATCGGATAGCTCACCGATTCATCCTTCGGCGCATATACGATTGTGAAAAGTTTTATTCCGTCGCGCATCTCGATCTTGTACTCTGATTTGGTATAGTTGTCCGCGACGAAATTTTCGTCCTGTCCATACGAATGATTAAATGACAGGATGCAGATCAATGCAGGGAAAAACAAATTCTTCATCAGGTATTATTTATGGTAAACAATAAATTTTATTTATTAATCGAGACATCGGGATTTCAATTCCTGAGCCTCAAAATTTGAATGTTTCGATTTCAATTTAGCATGCATCTGAATAAAGTTTGAAGTATAAAGCTAATCACAATTAGATATTTTAAAATATCCTTTCAATTTTTAACAAAAAGTCAGGCAATCAGGATTTTTATTATGCCACAGAATTGACTGTTTCCCTGCAGATTTCAAGACTGGGGTGATACAAATGAAACTGAAATAATTAACACATTTCAGACATCAGTTTTCTTTCCGGAATACAGGTTTATCAAATAAAAAAGCATATCCTTCAGACATATTATGGGAATAAATGGCTGATTTAAGCTTGCCGGTAAAATATTCAGGTGTTCATTCAATGGACCAGGAATACTTTGTGAACATGGCTTCACAATTCGACTCTAAATAGGAACTTGTTTATTAAATATCTTAAAACATAAGGGATATTTTTTTAATATTGGAAAAACAAGTTATTATTGGATTTGATTTAAACAGAAATACTTTGTTAATATAACCCATTATTATGCCAATAGTACTGGATATAGAAAAAAAGGATTTTAACAATGATCTGAGGTTCTGCTTTTACAACCTGGAAAACATTTCAAACCCAAAAGGGCCCTTCAGGATCAATGACACGATCACTTTTGATGTTGTCGTATTTAATCCAACAAGTGATGACCTTAAAAATATATTGGTTAAAATATGTAAAGGTCAGTCTACTGAATTTAAAAATGTCGAGAAAGTTATAAGGGAGCTCAGATCCGGGACCAAAGAAGTGGCTGCAAGGGTTACAGCCCGCATCATATCCGATCCTGAAAAACAGGAATTTTATGGCCAGCTGGCCGAAATAAACCTGAGCCTCAAAGCAGCATGAAGATCCTGGAAATAATTTACCGGGGATAATAATACGATCAGGTAAGAAAATTACCTCAGGGCCCGGTTTCGCAGGATATCTGCTCCTGTCCAGACTTATTCCTTACTGAGGAAGTTTACAAGTCCTTTTACCTTTAATATCTTCAGTAATTTTTCCGGTAAAGGCTCAAAACTGAGTTCCTTTTCCCCTACCCTGATCACACCCCTGTCCATGTAAAGCATAACTTTCTCCCCGGGTACATATGCCTCAACAGCTTCAGGAAGGACGATCAGGGGCAGGCCCTGGTTGATGGCGGCCCTGAAAAATATGCGGTTAACCGATTTAACGATCACAGCCTGCACTCCTGCGTATGCAAGGCCAACAGCAGGGTGCTCCCTCGAACTCCCGCAGCCAAAGTTCTCCCCGGCGATTATAATATCTCCAGCCTGAAGATCCGATGCAAACCGGGGATCAAAATCTCCGAAGAGGTATTTCAAAATCTCCCCAGGGGCTGAACTAAGGATCTTATAGGTAAGATGACCGGCAAACATCTGGTCCGTGTTAAGATTATCGGCATCAGAATAATTCCAGACATTTCCTGTCTTCCTGTTATCATCAGCGGCGATGGTCAGGGTTGTTGTCTGAGGCCTGCTGAATGGAAATTTTTCAGACCGTCTTTCCATCCTGGGATCTGTTATTTTACCATAAAGAGCCGATGTGGCAACCGTTGCTGGTGATGCAAGGTAGATCGAGGCTTCCTTATTTCCCATTCTTCCCAGGAAATTGCGGTTTGCCGTTGAAATCACTGTTGTACCGTCAGCAGGAATGCCCTGTCCTGTGCCGAGACATGATCCGCAGGAGGCACTTAATACGTTTGCGCCTGCTTCGAGAAGAACAGTGATAAGTCCTTCCTTTATCGCTTGTAAATATATTGCCTTCGATGCAGGAATTACCTCCAGTTGAAATCCGGGATGGATCCTGTGTCCCTCCAGTACCTTTGCAGCTTCACGAAGATCTTCGATCCTTCCGTTGGTGCAGGTTCCTATAAGTCCCTGGTGAACAGTAGTACCGGCCACTTCCGACAAAGCCATAATATTTTCGACCTGGTGAGGAGCTGCAACAAGCGGAAAGATCCCGGACATGTCGATCTCTATCGTATTACAATACTGTGCATCAGCATCTGCCCAGACGCCTTCGCTGCTTTCACCGAGGTAATCAGAAAGAATATCATCAGCAGGGAAAACTGCATTTTTTGCACCCATCTCGGAAGCCAGGTTGGCAAGGGTCATGCGGTCAGAGATCGACAGGTTCCTGATCCCACCGCCATGAAATTCGATCGAGTTATAATTGGCTCCATCTGCTCCAAGGATACCAATTATCCACAAGGAAAGGTCTTTGGCATACACCCCTTCAGGCAGGGAACCTTCAAGGATTATTTTTATCGTCTCCGGAACCCTGAACCAGGTCTCCCCTTTTTTCCATATTCCGGCAGCTTCAGTTCTGTCAATACCTGCCGCCAGGGCATTAAAAGCACCGGCAGTGCATGTATGGCTGTCGCTTCCTACGATAAGCATGCCGGGCCTTGCAAGCTGGTGACAAATACCCTCGCCTGAATCATAGAATTTCTCTATCCCCTGGTCAGTGACAAATTTACGGATCCGGTGATAATCCGTTGCAACCGAAGCTGTGGTAGGAGGAGCGTTATGATCAAGAACAACCATCAGCTGATCCGGGTTAAACACCTTGTCCCCTCCCATTTTCTGAAAGGTTTTTTCAATGCTCGCAGTATTATCATGTGTCAGAATAATATCTGGAGCCTGGAAAACAATTGTTCCGACCGGAGCATTAAATATTTTTTCTACAAAAGTTGGCATTGATTAAGGCATTAAGATTTTCAGAAACTTATTTTATACCCTCGCAATGATCGAAAAAAGTTTTTTTCAAATCATCAATTCATGGCTGAAATAAACTGGTGATAATTGGACCAATAAAGTCAATGAGACCTACATATGATCTCCACCTGACTATATTAATTTCACTCCGCATTTACTGCAGTGATCCACCATTTCACCGGGCCATATTGCGGACTGGATCTCGCCAATATGAGCCTTCTGCAGGTAAACCATTGCAGTTCGCGACTGCCCTATACCTCCACCGATGGCTGGAGGAAGTTCACCGTCCATCAACCTCCTGTGGAACAATAATCCGAGGCGAGCCATCTCACCTGTAAGTTCGAGCTGACGAAGCAATTCATCCCTGTCGACCCGTATTCCCATGGAACTAAGCTCGCAGGCGCACTGAAGTATTTTATTCCAGACAATAATATCACCATTCAGACCCTTGAAGCCTTTGGTAGTTTCCGTGGTCCAGTCATCATAATCAGGTGCCCTCCTGTCATGAGGTTTCCCATCCGGGAGGTCCGCGCCGATCCCGATAATGAAAACTGCTCCATACTTCTCCGAGATTTTATCTTCACGCTGATTTGGCGTCAGCTCAGGATATAATTCGTACAATTCCTCTGCATGAATAAATGTAATTTCCTCGGGAAGTTGCGGAAGAACTTCGGGGTAAAGGTTATAGAGATAATACTCAGTTCGCCTGAATGTAGCATAGATCTGCCTCACAACATTCTTAAGGTAGTCAAGATTTTTATTCTCCGGGCGGATCACCCTCTCCCAATCCCACTGGTCAACATATACGCTGTGTAAATTATCAAGCTCCTCGTCGGGCCTGAGTGCATTCATATCAGTGTAAATCCCGTTATCCAGTTCAATGTCATAATCACGGAGCATCATCCTTTTCCATTTGGCAAGAGATTGCACAACTTCGGCTTCCTGGTTACGCATATCCTTTATCAAAAAGGATACAGGTTCCTCAATACCCCTCAGCGTATCATTCAGCCCTGTTGAACTTAACACAAAAAGAGGAGCAGTAACCCTTCTCAACCTAAGTTCGGAAGACAACCCGATCTCGAAATGCTCTTTCATTAGCTTCAATGCTGTTTCAGTCTGTTTCAGACTCAGCAGTGGCTTGTAATTGTCCGGAATAATTAATCTCATTGCTGTTAAGTTTTAAAATAACCCGTTATTCTGATAGATCTCCATTTGAACATCTGAGAAGGGAGTTAATACAATCTGTTCATCCTTTCCCTGAATTACACAATTTCCAGTTTCGAAATTAACTGAGAGCATATCGCCGTTATGCAGCATCCCCTTAAGTAATCCTGGCCCGGTGAGTATCGGGAGTGCAGCATTAATTGCATTCCTTTCATATATTGAACCGAAGGATTCTGCAATGATAGCTGAAATTCCAAGTGCCTTGAAGCA
>CAYSAH010000090.1:0-10797 GCA_964428945.1 uncultured Bacteroidaceae bacterium
AGATGAACAATAGCGAAGATTTTGACCCCAGGCAAGATGCCCTTGCTCAGAATGATAAAGATTTTGACCGGCAATTAAGGCCACTTTCTTTCAGTGATTTCAGGGGACAAAAAAAAATAACGGATAACCTCAAAGTCTTTGTTGAAGCTGCCAGGCAAAGAGCCGAGGCACTCGATCATGTTCTGTTGCACGGACCTCCCGGATTGGGAAAAACCACTCTGGCAAATATCATTTCAAACGAACTTGGAGTAAGTCTAAAAACTACTTCCGGACCAGTTCTTGATAAACCTGGAGACCTTGCTGGTTTGCTTACCGGGCTGGAAGAAGGGGATGTCCTTTTTATTGATGAAATACACAGACTTTCCCCAATTGTTGAGGAATACCTCTATTCAGCCATGGAGGATTATAAGATAGATATCATGATCGATAAAGGGCCTTCCGCCCGCTCGGTCCAGATTACACTTAACCCTTTTACGCTGATTGGGGCAACTACCAGGGCAGGATTGCTTACCGGTCCGCTCAGGGCAAGGTTTGGAATTAACTCATTATTGGAGTATTATGATTCCGAGATATTAACTGGTATTGTAAACCGTTCTTCTTCAATTCTTCAGGTTGATATTGAAAAGCAGGCAGCAATCGAAATAGCAACCCGGAGCAGGGGAACACCAAGAATTGCAAATTCATTGTTAAGAAGGATAAGGGATTTTGCCCAGGTAAAAGGAACAGGTGTAATAGACCTGGCAATAACCAAATATGGGCTTGATGCATTGAATATCGATAAATCCGGCCTCGATGAAATGGATAATAAAATTCTCTTAACGATTATCGATAAATTTAAGGGTGGCCCGGTTGGATTAACCACAATAGCAACTGCGGTTGGAGAAGAATCCGGGACCATTGAAGAAGTGTATGAACCCTTTCTTATTAAGGAAGGATATATAAAAAGAACCCCCCGAGGGCGGGAAGCGACTGAAATAGCCTATAAACATTTAGGCAAATATATAGGAGATCAAAATCTCTTGTTTTGATATTTTATATTATATTTGAAATGAATATTAAAGCAACCCATAATGAAAGATATTCTTAAAAATCTTGGTGTGATATTTATTGTGATAGGAGTTGTGATTTTGAGCCTTGCTGTTTTCAGAGAAACACAATCCAATCTTAAATTGGCGATCAGCCTGATCCTTATTGTAGGAGGCCTCTTTGCTCATATTTTACTCAATAAATATATTGATTGATTCAATAAAATTTACAATAGGTTAAAATCAATTTCCCGGTAACGCCGGGATTTTTGGTTTATATCATAATACTCTCAAAGCAAAACAGTTATAAAAAGCATCCTGATTTGAACTTTTTCTTATTATAATTGATTTAATGAATAAGAACAGAATAATTTATTAGAATAAGACATGAAACAGAAAATAACACTGGACTTCCTTGGAGGTATGGCTTTTGAGACAGAACTCAACGGACACAAATTGTATCTTGATGCAACAGAAGCCGTGGGAGGGAAAGATATCGGGCCCAGACCAAAAGGGCTTATGATGGTTGCCCTGGCCGGTTGCACCGGCATGGACGTTGTATCAATTTTGCAAAAAATGAGGGTTGAATACGATAGTCTTAATGTGGATGTTGAAGGAGAGACAGCAGAAGAACATCCCAAAAAATATACCTCTATGAAGATCATTTACAGATTTAAAGGAAAGAATCTTCCGATGGAAAAAATTAAGAAAGCGGTCGACCTTTCAAGGGAAAGATATTGCGGTGTTTCTGCAAATTATTCAGAATCTTTTCCCGTAACTCATGAGATAATAATTGAAGAATAATGTTTTAAAGAGCAGGGGAAAACTGCTCAAGGAAACGAACATCATTTTCAAAATACAATCTAAGATCCTTTACCTCGTACCGTAGCATCGTAATACGCTCTATGCCCATTCCAAAAGCGAACCCTGTGTATTTGGAACTGTCTATATTTGAATATTCCAGTACATTTGGATCAACCATTCCGCATCCCAGAATTTCAAGCCAGCCCGTGTATTTGCATACATTGCATCCTTTTCCTCCACAAATTTTACAACTGATGTCCATTTCGGCCGAGGGCTCGGTAAAAGGAAAAAAGGACGGACGAAACCTGGTTTTAGTCTCACTTCCGAACATTTCCTTGGCAAAATACATTAGTGTCTGTTTCAGGTCAGCAAAAGAAACATTCTCATCAATATACAAACCTTCTACCTGGTGAAAAATACAATGGGCTCTTGCAGATATAGCCTCGTTCCTGAAAACCCTTCCCGGCGAAATGGTTCTGATTGGAGGCTGACTGTTTTCCATTACACGCACCTGTACAGAAGAAGTATGGGTTCTTAACAGGACATCGGGATTCTTTTCTATGAAAAATGTGTCTTGCATATCCCTGGCCGGATGCTCAGGAGGAAAGTTCAGGGCAGAGAAAACATGCCAGTCATCTTCGATCTCCGGTCCTTCAGAAATTATATATCCAAGCCGTGTAAAAATCTCTATGATCTGATTCCTTACTATTGAAATTGGATGCCGGGCTCCCAAAGGAATTGATTTTCCGGGGACAGTCATATCGGGAATTGATCGGGCAACAACTGTTTTTTCCAAATCACCGCGCAAATCATCAACTTTTTCAGAAACAAGCTGTTTCAACAAATTTATTCGCTGGCCAACATCCTTTTTTAATTCCCCGGGAACAGATTTAAAATCTGCGAAGAGCTCATTCAAATATCCTTTTTTACCAAGGTATTTTACCCTGAATTCTTCAACAGCATCTATATTCTTTGCCTCAAAGGAATTAACCTCTTCAATCAGCTTATTAATTTTTTCTAACATCATTCTTATTTAGAAGACGTAAAGTTAGTAAAAATAGCTTATTGCTATTTTAGTCTTATATCAATTACTATATCTTCGATGGGCCTGTCGTAATTGTCTGTAGCTACAGCTTCTATTGCATCTACAACTTCAAGGCCACGGACTACCTCTCCGAATACTGTATATGATCCATCGAGATGAGGAGTTCCTCCAACAGTAGTATAAGCTTCAATTTGTTCCGGCGTGAAAGGCGCATGATCGGCGCCTGATTGCATCATCGTAAGCTGTTCAAGAGTAAATAACTGACCTTGAACAATATAGAACTGTGATCCCGATGATTCTTTTTTTGGATTTGTAGCATCTCCCATTCTCGCTGCGGCAAGAGCCCCCTTTTTGTGAAAATAGTTATCTCGGAATTCTGCAGGAATCCTGTATCCCGGACCTCCGGTACCAAGACGCTTTCCCTTGTCAGCCTTTACTGAATAAGGATCTCCTCCCTGGATCATGAAATTTTTGATGACCCGGTGAAAGATTTGATCCTTAAAGTAGTCTTCGCCGATTAATTTTATCATGTTATCACGGTGCATTGGGGTATCATCATAAAGCAGTATTTCAATTTCTCCAAGAGAAGTTTCAATTATTATGTGCTGGTTGAGATTCTTTTCCGAATTTTGGGCAACACAGGCAGCCGTAATAAGAACGGTCAGAACATTTAGCAGAAGAAGACGTTTCATTATTGATTGTTTAGGTTTATGATATCTGAATAAGATTCATTATGTTTCATGGCGAATTTATAAAATTATGACGATAGCCTTGGCTGGATATAGTGGTTTTATTGCTTCTCATTTGAGAAAATCCTTTCCCGGACACGAGTATATTCTATTGGACAGAGCCGATCTTTATGGAAGGATTGAATTGCTGGCTCGAAAAATCGAAAGCGCTGATGTTGTAATTAATCTTGCCGGGTACAGCATATCAAAGCGGTGGACACCATATACAAAGGAAAAGATACGAAAAAGCAGGATTGATCTTACCAATAACCTGGTAGGCGCAATTAATAGCTTGAAAAATAAGCCAGGATGTTTTGTATCGGCGTCAGCAATTGGAATTTATGAATATGATACTCAACATAATGAACAGGAATTCTGCTATGGGAATAATTTCCTTGCTGACGTTGTAAAGAGTTGGGAAGCTGCTGCTGAGGGAGTATCCAATGATGTAAGACTTATAAAAGTGCGTCTTGGTATGGTTTTGGGAAGAGACGGAGGGGCGTTTCCTCTGATGGTGAGATTATTCAGATATGGCCTGGGATCAGTGTTAGGGTCCGGTACCCAGGTTTATTCATTTATTCATATTGATGATGTTATCGGCGCAATAATGTACCTTATTAAAAATGGGGGAAAAGGAAATTATAACTTAACAGCGCCAAATCCAGTTTCTAACAGGGATTTTACAAAAACTATAGCAAAAATAATGTCGAAACCCATATTCCTCACCCTTCCTGAATTCCTCCTCCGCCTTGTTTTAGGCACGGCTTCTGTAATTGTTCTCAAGGGGCAAACTGTTTACCCGAAAAGGCTTCTTGATGAAGGATATAAGTTTACCTTTGCATCTGTTGATAATGCAATTGAAAACCTGTTGAGCAGTAAGTGAATCCAATCAAACAACTTTTCGGACAAACTGCGGTATATGGCATGGGTATTGTTCTGCCCCGCCTCTTAAATTACGTATTGTTAACCCCATTTTATACGAGAATTTTCGGCACAGGAGAGTATGGAATAATAACTGAGTTATATGCATATGTTGTATTTCTGCTGGTAGTACTTACCTATGGAATGGAAACTGGTTTTTTCCGTTATGCAAGCAATAGCGAAAATAAAAATTCAGTATATACAAGTATCATGTTATCTGTATTTTCCACTTCAGCAGTTTTTGTGATACTTGTTTTTGCTTTTATACATCAGATCTCTGGATTACTTGGTTATTCCGGGGAACCTCAATATATCAAGTGGCTGGCCCTGGTTGTTGCCCTGGATGCATTCACAGCCATTCCCTTTGCGCAAATACGCCTTCAGAATAAACCTCTGAAGTATGCTCTTGTCAGGGTGACAGAAGTTGTAATTAATATTGGATTGAACTGGTTTTTTCTTTTTTATTGCGCACGGCATGCCGAAGGACAGTTTATCAGTAAAATTTATGATCCTTCTGTCGGCGTAGGCTATGTATTGATCTCTAATCTTGCAGCTTCAGTAATAAAAATGTTATTGCTCTCAAGCGAAATAAGCGCTGCATTTAAAGGGCGTTTTGATCCGGTGCTCCTGAAAACAATCCTGAAATATTCATACCCTTTGCTTATTGCAGGTATGGCCGGAACAGTGAATGAAGCTCTCGACAGGGTTCTGCTTAAACATCTTATCACCGCAGAAGACCCAATGTCTCAATTGGGAATTTATGGTGCTAATTTTAAGATAGCTGTATTAATGACGCTTTATGTTCAGATGTTTAAATATGCTGCAGAACCCTTCTTTTTTTCAAAATCTAATGACATAAACGCAAAGCAACTCTATGCCGATATCATGAAATTTTATGTAATACCAGGACTCTTGATCTTCCTGGGCGTCATGCTGTATATAGATTATTTTAAACTCTTTATTGGCATTGATTTTAGAGAGGGAATAGGAATTGTACCTGTAATACTAATGGCTAACCTGATCATGGGAATCTTCTTTAATCTTTCAATTTGGTATAAACTAACAAACAAAACGCTTATTGGAGCCCTGCTGGTAACCATTGGAGCGGCAATCACCATTACTGTAAACCTCATTTTTGTCCCGAAATTCGGTTATTATGCTTCCGCCTGGGGTCACTTATTGTGCTATTCGGTAATGGTTATTCTCTCATTCCGCATGTCCCGGAAACATTATAAAGTTCCTTATGATATAAAAAGGATCCTTTTTTACCTTGCTGTTATAGTTTTGTTCTTTTTCTTTGATTATTTTTTGACAATTAAAGAAATATCAGGCCGGAATATTGTTAAACCTGTACTTTTGATAATTTCGGTTATCATTTTTTATATAGGAGAAAAAAGCACATTTTTAAAATACAGGAATCCGATAAACCAGTAATCTGATCATGAAAGTGAAGATAGTAAACAAGTCCGGAAATGATCTTCCCACATATTCAACAGCTTTTTCTGCTGGAATGGATTTAAGGGCAGACATTATGGAAAACATTGAACTCAAACCCTTGGAACGGAGATTGATTCCTACAGGGCTGTTTCTTGAATTGCCAGAAGGTTATGAAGCGCAGATACGGCCAAGAAGCGGACTTGCGCTTAAGCATGGAATTACTGTTTTAAATACACCAGGAACCATTGATGCTGACTATAGGGGAGAAATAGGTGTAATTCTGGTAAATCTTTCCTCGGAGAGTTTCATAGTTGTTCCCGGAGAACGAATTTGTCAGATGGTTATCAGCAGACATGAACAGGTTGAATGGAACAAGGTTGATGAATTGTTGAAGTCGGATAGGGGCGCCGGGGGATTCGGACATACCGGAACGAAATAGAATTTTGAAAAAGGAAGATGACTATAAGATCAATATATATATTGTCAATCTTATTTTTACTTAGGATCACTGTTTTAGCGCAGGAAGGGAGCCGGGATTATCAATATGCACTTATAGAGGCAGTTAAACAGAAGAATATCGGTAATTTACCTGGAGCTGTGGAGTTATATAAAATGGTGATCAAGGAAAATGATTCTGTTGCTGTAGCTCATTATGAACTGGGTACTTTGTATGCAGTAACGGGTCAGAAGGAACCCGCAATAATACACCTTAAGAGGGCCAATGATCTTGATCCTGGAAATAAATGGTACTTTGAAAGTTATATTGATGTACTTGTCGAAAATAAGGACTTAAAAAGTGCTGTTAAACTTTTAAAATCTGCGATAAAGAACGATCCGGAAAATGTAAATTATATTTTTCGCCTTGCAAATGTATATTTCATAGAGGAGAGGGGAAGAAAGGCAATTATAACCCTGGATGGAATTGAAAAGGAAAAAGGTGTATCAGACAGGATTATTTTGATGAAGGCCAATATTTACGAACGTGGCGGGAAATATGAAAAAGCCCTTAACGAGCTTAATATGATCTTAACTCTTTTTCCAGAATCTGTTGAATTCCATGTGGTGGCTGCCGAACTTGCACTAAAAAGCAAAGACAAGGACTTGGCAGCTTCCTTTTATCAGGAAGTGTTTAAACTCGATAGTCTTAACATTTATGCGCTCACCAATCTGACAGATTATTATAGAGAAGAGAAAAATTATGAAAAGAGTTTCTACTATCTAATCAAGTCGTTTCAGAGTGATGAAATTGATTACCAGAAGAAGATGGCGATTCTCAGTTTCTACCTATCAGATGAGTATTTTAATATAAATCACCTGGACAGGCTGGAGGATTTAATCCGTACTATGCTGGAAAAGTATTCGGAAAGACGCGAGATACATCTTTTTGCAACAGATTTCTTTATTCAGTATAGTAAATATAATGATGCACTTGAATCTTTGAAACCGTTGTTGAAAATCGGAGAGAAAAAATATGAATTATGGAAGCAGGGAATTTTACTTGCTAATGCCATAAACCAGGATAGTGTTATGCTAGAAATAGCCACGAATGCTTATGATAATTTTCCGGACAGCGTCGAATTAATATATTTTAAAGGCGTGGCTGAATTTGAACTGGAGAATTATGAGGCGTTAATAAAGACTTTTTCAGATGAGAATTTGAGTAGGTTAGGTGAGGTTGAAATGACTTCTCAAGGAAGGATAATGCTGGCAGAGACTTACCATAAGTTGCAGCGTTTTAAGTCGTCTGACAGTTTGTTTCGTGCTATTATCGTTGCTGAACCTGATAATTATTTGGTTATGAATAATTTCAGCTACTACCTTTCTTTACGAGAGGAGTCATTGGATGAAGCAAAAAAATTAAGTTATATATGCATAGAAAATAATCCGGAAAACGGAACTTTCCTTGATACTTATGCCTGGATACTTTTTAAGCTTAAACAATATGAAGAAGCTGGAGAATATATTATGAAGGCACTTAAATTTGGAGGGGATAGCGACCCGGATGTAAATGAGCATGCCGCAGAAATTAACTTAGCGCTTGGAAGTTTTAAACTTGCAGTTGCTTTTTTTCAGAAAGCACTGTTACTTGGTGGAGATAAGGAAAGATTAATAAAGAAACTAGAGGAATTACATAGTCAGAATGAATTATAGAACATTTCCAATAATTGCTGTTTTGATGGTGTTATTCGCATGCTCTCCTCAATCACGGCTTAAAAAATCCAAATATGGATTAGAATATGAAGCTGCTGTTGATATTTCCTTCTGTGATTCAATTAAGGTGTTTAAGACACTGTATATTAACAAAATAGACGCTAAAATTACAATTAATCAAGAGGAATTCGATGCAAAGGTGTCTATATACTATGTTCCAGATTCAATTTTCTTCCTAAGCGCAGTTAATTCAGGATTCGAAGCTGTTAGGATAGGAATTTTAAAGGACAGTACAGTTTATATAAACAGGATTGATAAGATCGTTTATATAATTGAAAATACACTCCCTGGATTTTCCCCACCGGTATTATTTGAAGACCTTGAATGGCTAATTGATAAAGTAAAGATTTGTGAAGTGGAGAACAAGAATTTAGTTCTTGGAAAAGAGATTTTAATAGACAGATCTGTAAAAGATATAGATAGAGTGATATATTTTCGTCTGGAGGATCTTGCATTGAATAAATTTGAATTTTTACACAAGAAAACAGGGGAGTATGTTGTTGGTGAAAGAATGGGAGAAGGCAAATTTGTGATATATTCGAATTATATTGTTGAAGATATTAAGATTGAAGCGATTGGTGGATCAATTGAATATGACCGTCAGCTTGATATTGATTTAACTGTGAATATGAAGAAATACGAATTATTACACCTATAATGAAAATCTTATTTTTCATCTTATTTTTTATAATTATATCCTTTTCAGGTTCAGGTCAGACGAAGGCAGAACTTGAAGACAGAAAGAATTCTACGCTTCGGGAGATTGAAATGGCGAAAGAGCTTCTGGATAAAACTGAAAGCCAGAAAGAGAGTACAATAAAAAAGGTTGCAGTGCTCAATCGGGGAATAAATTCACGTGCGAATTTGATCTCAAACATTAATGAAGAGATTGGATTATTAGATCAGCAAATAAATGATCTTGAATCAGAAATTAAAAATTTGGATGCTAATATCAGGAAAGGAAAAGATGAGTACGCAAAAATAATATATGCTATCTATAAGAATCATACAGAGGAAGAGAAGATGATGTATTTGCTTGCAAGTGATGATATTAACCAATTTTACCAAAGAATTAAATACCTGAAGTATCTTAAAGATTACCGGGAAAGAAAGGTTATAGAACTTGAGAGCCTAATGGCTGAGAAGGAGACGCGGTCGGATGAAATGCTAAGAGTTAGGAATGAAAAGGGAGCTTTGCTTCAGGAAAAGGAGTCCGAGAACAGGGTATTGGTAAGGGAGCGTAATCATCGAAACAATATGATCATGCAATTGGCTCAGGAGGGGAAGCAGATCAGGAAACAAATTGAAGAAAAAGAGAGAATAAGGAAAGAACTGGAAGAGAAGATCAGGAAACTTATTGAAGAGGAGGCGAGGAAAAGCTCTTCAAACACGCTGGTAACATCGCTTACTCCTGAACAAAAATTGATTGGAAATAGCTTCTTGCAAAATAAGGGGAGATTGCCATGGCCTGTGGAAAGAGGAATTATTACCGCTGAATTTGGACTTATTGATCACCCTGTTCTGAAGGGTGTAAAGATTAGTAACAATGGTATTGATATAAGCACAACTCCGGGAAGCATGGCTAGGGCTGTATTCGACGGAGAGGTTAGCAGGGTTTTTGCTATACTGGGGGCTAATTACGTTGTAATTATTATGCATGGAGAATATTTAAGTGTTTATCAAAATTTGGTTGATCTGGAAGTGAAAGCAGGAGATAAGGTTACAACTAAACAGGTTTTAGGTAAAATTCATGCTGATGCAGTTGAAGATATGGCTGTTTTGCATCTTCAGGTATGGAAGTCTAAGGAGATTGTGGATCCGAAATTATGGTTAAGTAAATAATGTAACTTTTTTTTAAGGTTTTCGTATAAGTAAGTTCGATTTATCTAATTATGAGAAAAGATATTGAAATTTCTTCAGACACACAGAACCTGCGAATTGTAGAAAAGATCATTGATGATATGTCAATGGAGTTGGATCTAAGTGATGAAATCTACGGAAATGTCCTGGTTGCTACGATGGAAGCAACAAACAATGCGATTGTTCATGGAAATAAATTAGATCCAAATAAACGCGTTAAGGTTCAATTTGAGAAAGTCGAAAAAAATCTTATCGTAAAGATCGTTGACCAGGGACGGGGTTTCGATCATGACTCAGTTCCGGATCCAACAGCTCCTGAAAATATTGAAAAGATAAACGGAAGGGGTATATTTTTAATGCAGCGACTCTCAGATGGTATTGTTTTCTCAGATCAAGGAAGAATTGTAGAATTAAAATTCAGGGTATAGTGCCTGTTTTTTTTCATTCCGAAGACCTCTTTTTCAGACCGAAGGGTATAAATACTCTGAAAAAGTGGGTGAAAAAGATCGCTGAGCGACAAGGAAGATTAATTGAAAACATCAATTTTATTTTTACTTCTAACGAGTATCTCCTGAAAATCAATCAGGAATATCTAAACCACAACTACTATACAGACGTTATAACTTTTAACTATAATGTTAATAATTATATATCGGGAGACATTTATATAAGTGTTGATCAGGTGATAATTAATTGTAGGGAACTTAATCTTAATTTTGACGATGAAATTTGTCGTGTTATGATACATGGTATTTTACATCTCTTG
>CAYSAH010000091.1:0-10779 GCA_964428945.1 uncultured Bacteroidaceae bacterium
ACAACAGGAACGAAGGAATTACATTGCCTTATAAAAGACTTTAGAGCCAATCATCAGTTTGGCTGTTGAAATAATGCTTGCCTTATCCATTCCACACTCTTCATAGAGTTCTTCAACAGTGCCATGGTCTATAAATTTATCCGGGACTCCGATCCTTTTTACTTCTGTTTTATATCCCTTTTCCGATACAAATTCAAGAATGGCGCTACCCATTCCTCCACTTACCGATCCGTCTTCAACTGTGATCACCTTTTTGTGTTTACCCAGGATCTGCCCGAGTAGCTTTTCGTCGAGGGGTTTCAGGAAGCGGAGATCAAGGTGTGCGATACTTAGGTTCAATTTCTCTAGTTCATCAATTGCTGCTGCGACATCATTTCCAATCGGACCAAGGGTAATAAAGGCAAGATCTTCCCCGTCCCTGAGCAAGCGGCCGCTTCCTTTCGGAATTTCTTCAAAGTCTTTTTTCCAGTCCTTCGATACCCCCCTTCCCCTCGGGTACCTGATCATGAATGGTCCTTCCACATTGTACTGGGCAGTAAAAAGAAGGTTACGGAATTCGCTTTCATTCATTGGAGAAGAAATGGTCATATTCGGGATACATCGCATATAAGCAAGGTCATATACTCCATGATGCGTTGCTCCATCTGCCCCAACAAGACCTGCCCTGTCGATACAGAGAACCACGGGCAGGTTCTGAAGTGCCACGTCGTGAATCACCTGGTCATAGGCCCGTTGAAGAAAAGTTGAATATACAGTGCAGTATGGGATCATCCCTGATGTTGCCAGTCCGGCAGCGAAAGTAACCGCATGCTGTTCAGCGATCCCGACATCATAGGCCCTTTCAGGAATTTCGTTCATCATGGTTTTTAAAGATGAGCCTGTTGACATTGCCGGTGTAATGCCTATTATTCTTTTGTTGTTCCTGGCCAGCTCAAGGATGGTTTCTCCAAAGACATCCTGGTACCTGGGTGGCTGCGAAGAGAGGTTAACATTAAGAAATTCGCCTGTCTTCTTATCAAAAATTCCTCCTGGGGAATGATATTCTGTCTGGTTCAGCTCAGCCATAGGAAAACCCTTGCCCTTCTTTGTGAGCACATGAAGCAGTTTTGGCCCGGGGATTTCCTTGATATCACTCAGAACACTTGAAAGATGGATCACATCATGCCCGTCAACCGGCCCGAAATACCTGAAGTTCATTGATTCGAAGAGGTTGCTTTGCTTGAGGATGATCGATTTTATCGCATTTTCAATTTTCTGGAAATATTGCCGGGTATTTGGATTGATCTTATTCATTGACCCGAGGAGGTTCCAGATATCATTTTTGACTTTGTTGTAAGCCTTGGAGGTTGTGATGTCAAGGAGGTACTCTTTCATTGCCCCCACACTCGGGTCTATGGAGATATTGTTATCGTTCAGGATAACAAGCATATCCTTTTTCTCATGGCCGGCGTTGTTCAGCGCTTCATAGGCCATACCGCCTGTAAGAGAACCATCACCTATAACTGCAATTACTTTATTGCTCTCACCCTTGCTGTCCCTTGCAGCGGCCATTCCCAGGGCAGCTGAAATGGAAGTTGAAGAATGTCCTACTCCAAAAGCGTCATATTCGCTTTCGGATGGCCTGGGGAATCCACTAATTCCTTTATACTTCCTGTTTGAATGAAAATCATCCCTCCTGCCTGTGAGTATCTTATGTCCATATGCCTGGTGCCCAACGTCCCAGATAATTTTATCATGGGGTGCATTGAAAACATGATGCAGGGCCACCGTAAGCTCAACTACTCCTAAACTTGCACCCAGGTGACCTGGATTGGTGGATACAGCGTCAATAATAAATTGTCTTAATTCTCCACTGAGCTGAATTAATTCCTCAGGCGAAAGTCCCTTCAACTGTGCGGGTCCGTCTATCCTGCTGAGCAATGGAAATACTTCATTATCTGCACTCATAGGGCATTAAAAGTTGGAATTACAAAGATACGAATTAATCCCGATGTTGATATCTTGATAGCTTTTAGGATAACTCAATTCACCGCAACTTTATTTTTTATGTAATTTGCAGCGTTCGCTTACGTTCTATTAATGGGCCCATTATAGGAATTTTTTAGGTTGAATTTGAACCAATTAGTTGATGCTGAAATGAAGAAGATATTTGTACTCGCAATAATTATCGGGAGTTTCGTTTCCTGTGTACCGACAACGCAGTTTCGTGAAGTAGATAAGAAAAAAACAGCCCTGCAACAGGACCGGGATGAATTATTTGCTGAAAATGAAATGCTGACGGTACAAAACCGTGAGATGAAGTCAATGATTAACCAGGTTGAGGAACAGAAAGTTAAATTTGTTGAGGACAGTATAAGGTTATACAAGGAAGTTATTTCTGCCAGGGAGGAAATCGCCTCACTGGAGAGGAGATACAATGATCTGCAGGAAACCCATGATGCACTTTTAAAGGGCAATGCAAGGGAAACACGCCGTCTCCTGAATGAATTGCAAACAACCCAGGAGGACCTGGCAAAGAAGCAGGAAATGCTCAGGGATCTGGAGGCAAATGTTTCAGAACAGCGTCAATCAGTTACAAAACTCAGGGCCGAACTGGAAGCACGAAACGCCAGGCTTATGGAGATGGAAGATATGCTCAACAGGAAGGATCAGCTTATGAATACATTGAGAAAGACTGTGGCTGATGCCTTACTTGGATTTGAAGGACAGGGTCTTACTGTCACCCAAAGAAATGGCAAGGTCTACGTTTCTTTACAGAATCAGTTATTGTTCGGATCCGGAAGTACGGAAGTTGACCAGAATGGAGAAAAAGCCCTCCGCCAGCTGGCTGCGGTTCTTTCCAAAAATCCGGATATCAATATAATGATTGAAGGTCATACTGATGATGTTCCCTTCAGAAAGGGATCCACCATCAAGGATAACTGGGACCTCAGCGTTTTGAGAGCGACTTCAATTGTAAGGATCCTGCTTTCTGCCGGGAACATTGATCCGCAAAGGATTACTGTGGCAGGAAGAGGGGAATTTCTCCCTGTTGATACAGCCGATACTCCCGAAGCCAGGCAAAAGAACAGGAGAACCGAAATCATCCTGTCTCCCGACCTGGACGAGCTATACAAGATCCTCGAACTGGATTAATGCCGAAAGAGAAGAATTTTATTCTGCATACTCAATATTCTTCCTTCGAAGAAAGAAAAGCCATTTTCCATACTGTACTGCAGCACTGCCAGTAAGAAGCAGTGCAATGGGAAGCATATAAGAGGCTGTACCCAGCGGACCTGCCGAAAATGCTAAAACAAATACAAGCAGGAAAAGAAATAACCGGAATTCGGACTTAATATTTTTGTTGAAAAGGAAGAATAAAAATCCAACAATCCGGATAATATTAAATAGCAGGATTAGAACCAGAACTACTTTCATTAATATTGGCTGGGAAAAGATGTCGTCCCCTGCAGAATTTTCGAGTTCTGGGTCCTGCTGATGCAAAACAGCTTTAGCGGATAGCCTATACGTTGCAAAGAAATTACTGATTTCAGATCTTCCCTGGTCCAGGAAAAATTTAGCCATCCCGCGCATATGGAAGAGACTGTATGCCAGAAGATCGTTTTTAATGTATTCCACTGCTGAAGATGAAAAACATTTTGATCGTTCTTTCAGATCCCTTTGATGTTCACAGTTTCTATGGATATCTTTTAGCAGTTCATCAGCCTGTTCCTCTCCATCCCTGTCAGCAATGAAAGACCTGAGTTTATTGTCAACCAGCATGATCTGCTGTATGCTTGATACATGAAAATATCCCGTTCTCTTCTGGTTGATGCCTCCCAATATTATAAGGAAAACCAGGGGAATAAGGCTTGAAATGAGAACTAAGCGCTGTCGTGATTTGAAATAAAGAATAATAAAAAGCAGGATGTTGGGAATTATGAACAGCCAAAGTTCTGGTTTGATCAGTATTCCTGTAACCAAGAGGGCCTGGTAGTACCAGAGGATCCTTATCCTACCTGTTTGGATATACCCTAAAATCATAATCACTGCAAGCATCAGGATGAACTGAAAAAGAATTTCCGGCATGACCAGTGTTGTGTAAATAAACTGAACGGGAAAAAATACGATCAAGCCTAGCAAAATGAGCCTGCTCTCCTTGTTTGGATTGAAGATCCTGAGCATGAGCAGAAAGGATCCAACAGACAGGAAAAGCTGAAACAGGATGATTGGAAAGAGTTTCGTTGAAAAACTTTGGAAGGCCAATATTAACAGGGGATAAACCAGCAGCCTTTTAGTATTAAGAGCCGGGTCAGTATTAAGATCTGGATTTCCGCAATAAAGTATTCCTTCATTCAATATATTTTCGGCAGCCTGGATATATTCAGTCGAATCCTCGACCAGGTAATTGCCGGACTTCATCTGTATAAACAGGAAACCCATGTGCACTATGAGTATTACCAATAATTCTATCCGGTATTTGCGTAACATTCTCATCCAAAAAAAGACCGCAAAACAGCAGAAAAATCCTGCTAGCTTGCGGTCCGCATATAAAATCGGGTTAAGTTTAAATGGTCATAATATCTTCCTCTTTTGCAAGGATTATCTTATCTACTTTTGCAACAAAATCATTTGTAATTTCCTGAATTTTCTCTTCAGCTTTTTTCACCTCGTCTTCTGCCAATCCATCTTTCTGCATTTGCTTATATTCCTCATTTGCCTCCCTGCGGCTGTTTCTTATGCTTACTTTTGCGTTTTCCCCCTCATTTTTCACTTGTTTTACCAATTCGATCCTCCGTTGCTCAGTAAGGGGAGGAATGCCAAGGCGGATCAATTCTCCATTGTTCATGGGGTTTATACCGATGTTGGCATGAAGGATCGATTTTTCGATTGGTTCGATCATGTTTTTCTCCCACGGCTGAATGGCAATGGTTTTTGCATCAGGCGTACTGATATTTGAGACCTGGTTTAAGGGGGTCAGTGTCCCGTAATATTCGACCATTATCCCATCAAGAATATGGATATTTGCTTTCCCTGCCCTGATACGGCTCAGTTCTGTTTCAAGATGTTCAATAGCTCTGTCCATCTTTTCCAGCGCCATTTCGAAGACCAGTTGAACCTCTTCATTCATAGTGTTGATTTTTATGTCGTCACTAAATTATTCAAATTTTAACTAAAGTTCCAATTTTTTTACCTGAAATAAGTTTTTTAAGATTACCTCGTTCATTCATATTAAACACAATTACAGGCAATTCATTTTCCTTACACATTGCAAAGGCAGTTTGATCCAGGATCCTGAGGTTCTTCTCAATGGCTTCGTCAAAGGTAAGTGTTTCGTATTTTTCAGCATCAGGGTTCTTCTCAGGATCGCTCGTGTATACGCCATCGACCCGTGTTCCCTTAAGCATAACATCAGCCTCTATTTCAACAGCCCTGAGTGAGGAAGCAGTATCGGTAGTAAAGAAGGGATTTCCTGTACCACCCGAGAAAATTACGATCTCTCCCTTATTCAGAGATTCAATGGCTTTTGCCTTGGAATAGAATTCAGCAACCGGTTCCATACGGAAAGCTGTAAGAAGCCTGGCCTTTGCTTTCTTTGATTCAAAGGCCGATTGCAATGCCAGGCCGTTTATAACAGTTGCCAGCATTCCCATATAATCGCCCTTGACCCTGTCGAATCCCTCTTCAACACCTGTTATTCCCCTGAAAATATTACCGCCTCCGATTACAATTCCAACCTGGGTACCAGCTTTACTGACTTCAATGATCTCCTCAACATAATCATTTAACCTTGCAGGGTCGATACCATGAGAACGGCCTGCCATTAATGCTTCACCGCTAAGTTTCAATAAAATTCTATTGTACGTGGGCATGATTTTGAATTTTTACGAATATATGGAAATTGGTGGATTTATAAAAGATGAAGGTTTTTCCTGCCTTAAAGCAAAAAAAAAGGTCCCCGGAAAGAAGACCTTTTTGTATTGCTATGTAAAAAGTTTATTTTATGGCGAACCTTATGAACCCGGTTACCTTTGCTTCAGGATCAGCTTGCTTTATGTATTGCTCGACTGTTATTTTGGAATCTTTTGTAAACTCCTGGCTTAAGAGGGTGTTTTCCTTCAGGAATTTTTTTACCATTCCTTCAGCGATCTTGTCAACAATATTTTCAGGTTTTCCTTCTGCAAGAGCCTTTTCACGACCTATCCTTCTCTCACTTTCCATAATTGCAGCGGGAACGTCATTTTCACTAACTGAAACAGGAGACATAGCAGCTACCTGCATTGCAACATCTTTTGCAACTTGTTCCTTAATTTCCTTACTGAATCCAACCAGTGTGGCCAGGTTGTTACCAAAATGGTTATATGCAATTACTGAGGCAGCTTCGATCTTTTCATAATAAGCAAGCTCGATCTTTTCACCAATGACCCCTGTTTGCTCAGTTACCAACTCATCTATAGTCTTCCCGCTAATTGAAAGGCTTTTAAGAGTTTCCAGGTCAGCAGGTTTCTCTTCTAATGCTTTATCAAGTATGGATTTTGCAAAACTTACAAAATTTTCATTTTTTGCGACAAAATCAGTTTCGCAGTTCAGGGAGAGTATAGCTCCAAATCCACCCTTAACTTTGGCCTGAACGGTTCCTTCACTGGCTTCACGATCAGCCCTTTTATTGGCAATTGCCTGTCCTTTTTTCCTGATTATTTCAATAGCCCTGTCGAAATTGCCATCAGCTTCCTGAAGCGCACTTTTGCAGTCCATCATTCCGGCACCGGTGGTTTTTCTTAATTTGCTTACGTCAGCAGCTTTTATTTCAACCATTTTACTTCTACTTTAAATCGTTTCAATTATACTTTCATTGATTACTCCTCGATCTCGTCTTCTTTTTCGATCTTCACCTTCTTTATAACAGCCTTCTTCACCACTTTCTTTTTTTCAACTTCAAGGGTTTCATCAACATCATCAACATCATCAACCTCAGCAAGGACATCAACCTCATCTATTTCTTCAATTTCATCCAGGTCTTCCTCTTCTTCCTCCAGATCAACGAGGATCCGTGGTTTGGCCACTTTTGCAGCTGATTTAACTTCGCCGGATTTTTCCTTTGTGTCAGCAGCCTTTTTATCTTTTGTATCTGTAGCCTCTTTTTCTTTTTCCATTTTCCTTTCATTCAATCCCTCTGAAATTGCCTCACAGCAATAACCAAGGATCAGAGCGATGGATTTTGACGCATCATCATTTGCAGGAATAGCGAAATCGATATTTTTCGGATTAGAGTTTGTATCTACCATTGCAAATACAGGAATATTCAAACGCCTTGCTTCACGAACTGCGATATTTTCTTTGGTTACATCAACAATAAACATGGCAGCAGGAAGCCTGGTCAGGTCGGCAATACTTCCCAGCATTTTTTCCAGTTTTGCTCTCTGTCGGGTTATTTGAAGTTTTTCCCTTTTCGACAGTGTGTCAAAAGTACCATCTACAGCCATCTTGTCGATGGAGCTCATCTTTTTAACAGCCTTTCTGATCGTTGGAAAGTTAGTTAACATTCCACCCGGCCACCTTTCAGTAACATATGGCATATTTATGGCAGAAACTTTTTCAGCAACAATGTCCTTAGCCTGCTTTTTTGTAGCAACAAAAAGGATCTTTCTTCCGGATTTGGCAATTTGCTTGAGTGCATTGGCTGCCTCTTCGAGCTTGGCCTCCGTTTTGTTGAGGTCAATAATATGAATCCCGTTCTTCTCCATAAAAATATACGGAGCCATTGCTGGATTCCATTTTCTTTTCAGGTGACCAAAATGAACACCTGCATCCAATAGTTCTTTGAAACTTGTTTTTGGCATTTTTTTTAATTTTTGCTTAGGCAACCAACAGGTAGTTCACGAAGGAAGTCCTGTAGGTTTCGCGTTTAATAAATATGTAAAAAGGATTAACGTTTACTGAACTGGAACCTTTTCCTTGCTTTTGGCTGGCCAGGTTTCTTTCTTTCAACAGCACGCGGATCCCTTGTAATAAACCCTTCAGCACGCAATTTGGATTTCCATTCAGGGTCGATCTCTACAAGAGCCCTGGCGATACCCAGACGAAGCGCTTCAGCCTGTCCTTTGATACCACCACCTGTAAGGTTGGCTTTGACGTCGTATTTATTCTTTAATTCGAGCAGATTTAGTGGCTGATCCACAATGTAGTGTAATTGCTCTACAGAAAAGTATTCTTTATAATCTTTGTCATTTACCGTAATCTGGCCTTTACCTTCTCTGAGATAAACCCGGGCAATAGCGCTTTTTCTCCTACCTATTGTGTTAATGACCTCCATGAATTCTTATTTAATGGTATTTAAATCAATCTTTTTTGGCTGTTGTGCTTCATGCGGATGCTTATCACCTACAAATACATGAAGGTTCCTGAAAAGTTCACTTCCCAGTTTGTTTTTGGGTAACATACCCCTAACAGATTTCTCTATCACAGCTTCCGGTTTTCTCTTAAGCAGATTTTCAACAGTTTCAGTCCTCTGTCCACCAGGATATCCTGTGTGGCGAACGTATTCTCTCTGTGTCAATTTGTTTCCTGTGAGTTTAACCTTTTCAGCATTAACTATGATCACATAATCTCCGCAATCAACATGTGGAGTGAAACTTGGCTTATGCTTTCCTCTCAATATCATTGCAACCCTTGATGTAAGCCGACCAAGAATCTGGTCAGTTGCGTCAACCAATACCCACTCTTTCTGAGCAGTATTCTTATTCACTGAAACGGTCTTGTAACTTAATGTATCCACGTCTTTTATTTTTTTTCTCTGATAAAAATTATCACCTGATTTTGTGGTTCGCAAAAATACAAATCTTTTTATTAAATCAATAACATATCAACAATTTATTTCCAAATTTATTAAAACTCAGATTTTCTGAGAGATAGAATTAAAAAAGAAGTCTTATTCCTGTACAGTCAGGCTATGTTATCAACATATTAAGGTTTTATATACCTTTATCACCCACTATCAGTTTAGCAATGTGAAAAAAGAAATTCTTATCCTTGGGTTCTTCTTTAGTGGTCTGCAAATATGGTCCCAGAATGTCGGCTATGAATTAACTTTTAAGCAGATTTTTGATAACAGGGAATATTTCTCTGAGTATGCCTTTCCGCAAACAATATTTGGGGCAGCTCTTGATGCTTCTGTTTGTTTCGAGCTTGATTCAGTAAATGGGTTCGCTGCTGGTTTTAACTATTTATATGAACATGGCAGTACAATCCTTGCAATAATACCCCAGATCAACCTGTATTACAGGTATCGTGGAAAAGACCTGAATATGGCTTTTGGCTCATTTTCAAGAAGTGACAGGATAACGATGCCAAATGTATTTTTAAATGACACGCTGAATTATTATCGCCCCAACGTAGAAGGAGCTTCAATCGAATATAAGCAAACATGGGGAACATTAAGCGGCTTTGTTGACTGGACCGGGAGGGTTTCCAGTGAGCGAAGGGAGACTTTTCTGGTTGGAATGAATTCCCGATTTAATTTTGGAAAGATATTTCTTAATCCACTTTTCCTTATGTACCATAATGCAAGGAGCTACAATCCGAATGATACGATCCATCTTCAGGACAATGGAATTTTTGCCTTATTGGCCGCTTATGAAATGAAGGATGATCAAAGCGCCTATTCATTGAATTTATCCGCTGGTATTGTATCATCCTATAACCGGTTTCGTCCGGCAGACTTCATTTGGGGAAGAGGTTTGCTATCCAATATAAATTTTCGCTACACTGTTTTTGGAATCAGTGGAGTTTATTATTTTGGTACTCCGATAGATTTCATTTATGGGGATCCGTTTTATCGGTCCGGGAATTATGGCAGAATTGACTTTTTCATTGATCCATTCAAAAACCAGAATATTGATTCAAAAATTGCTTGGAACTTACATTATATACCGGGAGAGGGGATTCATCATTCACAACAATTATTAATAAGCGTAAAATTTTGATCAGGAATATCAATTTTCACAGAAGTGTATATTTCTACCTGATACTGCTGTTGGCGATTACCCTGCCATTGTCAATATTTGCGACTTCCGTAATACAATTTCTTCTGGCACTGAATTGGATTCTCGAAGGGAGATTCGGGGAAAAATGGAACAGGATCAAAAAGGAGAAAGCATTTTGGATCTATTCCGTTTTTTATTTGGTACATATCATAGCAATGGCCTGGTCATCCGATCTTCATTATGGTTTGCAGGACCTGAAGATCAAATTGCCCATGATTCTTATTCCATTTATACTTGTAAGCTCGGAAGTCTTAAAAATCAAGGAAGTCAGACTAATTTTAGTTTCATTTATCACAGGGTGCATTATTGCTTCATTTGCAACAATCCTTGCACTTATCAATATTATACCTGTAGAAATTAATGATTTCAGGAATGCCTCCCTGTTTATAAGTCATATCCGCTTTTCCCTGATGATTGTGCTTTCAATAATGTTTTCCGCATATCTTCTCTTAAGTAAATATAAGGAGGAGCCCTGGTATTTAAGGCTGTTTTATCTCGCATCCTTGTTGTGGTTGCCTGTATTTCTCGTGATACTCAGATCTTTATCGGGAATGGTGATCATATTGGTGCTGATATTCTTCCTCTCTCTGCATTTGGTCAGGTCGATTCCGGATCGGGTTGGTCGTTTTATGCTCAATGTATTCATCATCTTTATCCCTCTATTCGGAATCATTTATATTGGAAGTGCGGTCAACCGGTTTTATACGGTGGATCAGATTGTACCGGGTGAACTTGATACTCTTACGATTGAAGGAAA
>CAYSAH010000092.1:0-4592 GCA_964428945.1 uncultured Bacteroidaceae bacterium
TTACCTGGGCTAGTAATTCGTTATTTTCCATAATTAATGCACGTTTATGTTCTATTAATTTTTTCTATGCACCTTTTCAGGCTGGAGGTCCAATGCGGGATTTCAATGCCCAGATGGTGTTTGATTTTCTCCTTGTTCAATACCGCATATGCCGGTCTTGAGGCAGGTAATTGAAAATCTTTGGTCTCAATGGGAAGGATATTGCATGCCGACCCGGTAAGGTCCCTGATCTCTATGGCAAAGTCATACCAGGAAGCAACACCCTCATTTGAATAATTATAGGTGCCCGGTTTAAAATCCGGATCCGGCAGATCAATGAATCTTAAGATTATTTCAGCAAGATCTGCAGCATAAGTAGGGGTGCCGACCTGGTCGAACACAACTTTTAATTCTTTCCGTTCCCTGAACAGCTTCATCATGGATTTGACAAAGTTATTCCCAAAACCTGAATAGAGCCACGAGGTCCTTATAATTATATGTTTGTCGTATTCCCTTAATGCATTTTCGCCATTAAGCTTTGAAAGTCCGTACCTGCTCAGCGGAGCCGGCAGATCGTTTTCATGCAGGGGCCTTGCAATATTACCCGGAAATACATAATCTGTTGAAATATGTATGATCCTGCATGCACTTTCAGTTCCGTAATTCGCAAGCATGGCAGGAATACCTGCATTGATCTTTTCAGCCTTGTCCCATTCTTCTTCTGCCTTATCAACAGCAGTATATGCAGCACAATTAACGATTACGTCCGGTTTATGGCTGTTTAAAAATCCTAAGGCCGGCTTTTCCCGGGTAAAATCAATGGTATCTATATCTGAAAAGATAAATGTGTGGATGGAGTTTTCGGATATCTCCCTGATCTCAGTCCCCAGCTGACCGTTTGCACCGCTTACAAGTATCTTTTTTGCCATACTTTAGCCCTTGAAGTCCTTTAAATAGGGAAGTACACTGTCCTTTTCCGAAACGCTTACCTTATCAGCGGGAATCCTCCAGTCAATATTCAGCTCAGGATCGTTATACCTTATCCCTCTTTCTGATCCTTTCATATACAGTTCGTCGCATTTATAGAATACGCTTGCAGTTTCACTGATCACGGAAAAGCCATGACAGAATCCCTTGGGAACAAGCAATTGCAGCCGGTTTTCGGCACTGATCTCAAGTCCAAACCACTGGCCATAGCTTTTAGAGTCGGTACGCAGGTCAAGGGCAACATCAAAAATAGCTCCTTCAATAACACGTATCAATTTTGCCTGGGCGAAAGGACCGGTCTGCATGTGGAGTCCCCTGATCACTCCGAAGGATGATTTTGATTGGTTGTCCTGTACGAAGCGGTTGGTAATTCCAGCCTCGTGAAAAACAGCTTCATTATAGCTTTCGTAAAAATATCCTCGCTTGTCCTCAAAAACAGTCGGCTCAATAATAATTAAACCTTCTATTCCGGTTTTTCTTATCTTCATTATAGTTACGAATCGAGAGTGAACAGTTGTTCGTTGGCAACGCTGAATAAGTATTCACCATATGTGCTTTTTTTCAGGTTTTCAGCCAGTCTTAATAATTGGTTCTTATCAATAAATTTCTTTTTATAGGCAATTTCTTCGATACACGAGATCTTGAGTCCCTGTCTTTTCTCGATCGTATATATATAATTTGAAGCCTGGAGCAGGCTTTCGGGTGTTCCTGTATCGAGCCAGGCCATACCGCGCCCCATGATCTTCACCTGCAGCCGTTCCTCTTCAAGATATAAACGATTCAGGTCAGTAATTTCGAGTTCACCACGTGCCGAAGGCTTTAATGAACTTGCTTTTTCAATTACATCGTTGCTGTAAAAGTATAGTCCGGTCACTGCATAATTTGATTTAGGGACCTTTGGTTTCTCTTCGAGACTAACCGCTTTGCCTTTCTGGTCGAATTCAACGACACCGTACCTTTGAGGATCAGTTACATAATAACCGAAGACGATTGCACCATCCTTTAATGCCGCGGCGTCGGTAAGTGTTGATCCAAAGCCGTGTCCGTAAAAAATATTATCTCCAAGGATCAGGCATGCAGTTTCGTTTCCGACAAATTGTTCACCAATTATAAACGCCTGTGCAAGTCCGTCGGGTGAAGCCTGCATTGCATATTTTATTTCTATTCCAAGGTGAGAACCATCGTCGAGGAGTTCCTGGTATAAATGAAGGTCGTCAGGAGTGGAAATGATAAGAATCTCCCTGATGCCTGCCAGCATAAGAACAGAAAGAGGATAATAAATCATTGGTTTATCATATACCGGGATGATCTGCTTTGATATACTTTTCGTTATCGGGTATAACCTTGTTCCGGATCCACCGGCCAATATAATTCCTTTCATATTTGCTAAATTGTTTGTTTGAAGTATTCTATAGTTCTTTTTAAACCCTCTTCGAGCCTGATCTCTGGTGACCAGCCTCCAAGGATCTTATTTGCAAGGGTGATGTCAGGTTTCCGTTGCACCGGATCATCTTCAGGTAACTCCTTGTATATTATTCTGGATTTGGACCCTGTCATTTCGATGATTCTTTGGGCAAGTTCGAGTATTGTAAATTCAACAGGGTTACCAATATTAACAGGTCCGGTAACACTGTCCGGAGTATCCATCATCCTGATCATGGCATCAACAAGGTCGTCGATATACTGGAAGCTCCTTGTCTGGGAACCATCGCCATATATAGTTATATCAGTGTTCTGAAGTGCCTGTACAATAAAATTTGATACGACCCTTCCGTCATTTGGATGCATTTTCGGGCCGTAGGTATTGAAGATCCTTATGATCTTGATCCTTACCTTGTTTTGCACATGGTAATCCATGAACAAGGTCTCAGCACATCTTTTTCCTTCATCATAACAGGACCTTTTACCAACCGGATTTACATTTCCCCAGTAGGATTCAGGTTGCGGATGAATTGCCGGGTCACCATAGACTTCACTGGTCGAAGCCTGTAAAATTTTTGCTTTTATCCGTTTTGCAAGCCCCAGCATATTGATTGCCCCCATTACGGATGTCTTTACTGTCTTAATGGGATTGTACTGGTAGTGGATGGGGGAAGCAGGGCAGGCCAGGTTATAGATCTCATCTACCTCTGCATAATAGGATTGCGTTACATCATGCCTGATTAATTCAAAATAGGGACGTTCAAGCAGGTGAACAATATTTTTTTTACTTCCTGTAAAATAATTGTCAATACAAATCACATCATTTCCCAAATCAAGCAATCGTTCACACAGATGTGATCCAATGAATCCTGCACCTCCTGTTACCAGTATACGCTTCATGAGTTGTTTGCTATTGTTGGTTTCCGGCCAATGCTGTAATAGGAAAACCCATATTCGAGCATTTCAGCAGCATCGTATATGTTTCTCCCATCAAATATAACTTTTTCTTTCATGAGCTTTCCCATCATACGATAATTCGGGACTCTGAATTCTGCCCATTCTGTTACGATCACAAGGCCGTGTGCATCCAGTACTGCTTCATGCTTATCATTTACGTATTTTACCCGTTCACCAAGAATTCGTTTCGCTTCTTCCATTGCAACGGGATCATAAGCTGAAACCTCGGCACCCTTATCCAGCAGGGTGTTAATAATAACGATCGAGGGGGCTTCGCGCATATCATCTGTTTCGGGTTTGAAGGACAGGCCCCACACTGCAATGTGCTTGCCTTTAAGGTCTCCCTTAAAATGCGACAGGACCTTGCTGCCGATGACTGTTTTTTGATAGTCATTGGCATCTTCAACTGATTGAAGTACCCTTAGTGGAGAATTGTAATCCTTCCCGGTTTTCACCAGTGCTTTTACATCTTTCGGGAAGCACGATCCTCCATATCCTGCGCCGGGATAAATGACTTTATTCCCGATGCGCGGATCCGAACCTATTCCTTTCCTAACAAGGTTAACGTCTGCACCTACAGCCTCACAAAGGTTTGCGATCTCGTTCATGAAACTGATCTTGGTCGCGAGCATTGCATTGGCTGCATATTTTGTCATCTCGGCCGAACGAATATCCATTAATATGATCGGGTGGCCATTCAGAAGAAATGGTTTGTATAGCCTTCTGATAATCTTTTCAGCTCTTTCTGAGTCTGTACCTACTATGATCCTGTCAGGTTTCAGGAAATCATTTACGGCGGCACCTTCCTTCAGGAATTCAGGATTTGATGCAACATCGAATTCCAGCGCTGAACCTCTTTTTTTAAGCTCTTCGGCAATAGCCTGCCTTACTTTTTCAGAAGTGTTTATTGGCACTGTACTTTTCGTAATCACTACAAGGTAATCCTGCATCGTTTGTCCGATACCCCTGGCTACCTCCAGAACATATTTCAGATCGGCACTTCCGTCTTCACCCGGTGGTGTTCCAACCGCTATGAAAACAGCCTCGCAATCTGCAATGCTCTCAGCAAGATCAGTTGAAAATGACAGGCTCTTCTTATCGATATTGTTTTTCACCAACCTTGTAAGCCCGGGCTCATATATGGGAACCTCCCCGTTTTTAAGACCTTCTATCTTTTTTTTATCGACATCAACACAGGTAACCTGAATCCCGGTTTCAGCAAAACATGTTCCCGATACCAATCCGAC
>CAYSAH010000092.1:4602-9525 GCA_964428945.1 uncultured Bacteroidaceae bacterium
CATAACCCGTTCCTATAACAGCAATTTTCATTATCAGAATTTTTTTTGAACCGTAAAGTTAAAGTTTTTCATGCAATCAGGTGAATCATGGTTGCGAATTGTTTTACAGCATATTTCCAGTGGGAAATTCGGGCATCATATTTTTCTGATAATTAGGGTTTTTGGACTAAAAATTATATCTTTGCGGCTCGATTTTAATTATTATAATGTCTAACTTATTAATTTTTAAGAATTTATCTAATGACTGAAAAAGAAAAAGATGCTTTGAACGAAGAGCAAATTACCGGTCAAAGCGTTGAAGAATCTACTCAAGAAATCCAGGAAGCTGCTGCTGAAACTGAAGCAGTGGAGACTGGATCTGAAACTGTTGCATCAGAGGCAGAAGAAGTAAAGGAAGAAGCTCCTGTTGCAGAAATTACAGAAGAAAAATCTGAAGTGCTTACTTCGGAAGAACAAGCTCCTGGAGCAGAAGAGGAAATTCCTGCTATCGTGGAGACTAAAGAAGAAATTATGGCTGAAGCTGAACCAACAGTTGAAGAAGCCAAACCTGCCGCAAAGAAATCTGCTACTGAAAAGCCTGCACCAAAATCTGATGATTCAACAGGTGATGTTGATTTTGACTGGGATGGTTTTAGCGGGGATAAACTGAACAGTAAAGGCAGCGAGAAAACAAAACTGGAGGAGATGTATGGCAATACCCTTTCTACAATAGCAGAGAATGAGGTAATTGATGGTACGGTGATCTCAATGAACAAAAGGGAAGTTGTGATCAATATCGGTTACAAATCCGAAGGTGTCGTTTCATTGAACGAATTTCGTTACAATCCTGATCTGAAGATCGGCGAAACAGTTGAAGTTTACGTTGAGAACCAGGAAGATAAAAAAGGACAACTTATCCTGTCACACAAGAAAGCCCGTTCTATGCGTTCATGGGACCGTGTTAACCAGGCCCTTGATCAGGATGAAGTTATAAAAGGATATATCAAGTGCCGTACCAAAGGAGGTATGATCGTTGATGTATTTGGAATTGAAGCATTCCTCCCGGGATCACAGATCGATGTGAAGCCTATAAGGGATTATGATGCATACGTTGACAAGACCATGGAATTCAAGGTTGTTAAGATCAACCACGAATTCAGGAATGTGGTTGTTTCTCACAAAGCATTGATTGAAGAAGAACTCGAACAACAGAAAAAAGAGATCATTGCAAAACTTGAAAAAGGCCAGGTACTTGAAGGAACCGTTAAGAATATTACCTCGTATGGCGTATTTATCGACCTGGGTGGTGTTGACGGACTTATCCATATCACTGATCTTTCATGGGGACGCGTAAATCATCCTGAAGAGATATTGAAGCTTGACGAGAAATTGAATGTTGTTATCCTTGATTTTGATGATGATAAGAAAAGGATTGCACTTGGATTGAAGCAACTTACTCCTCATCCATGGGATTCATTGAGTGAAAACCTGAAAGTAGGAGATTCTGTTAAAGGAAAAGTTGTTGTGATGGCCGATTATGGTGCTTTCATTGAAATAGCTCCCGGTGTGGAAGGACTGATCCATGTTTCAGAAATGAGCTGGTCCCAACACCTGAAGAGTGCACAGGAATTTATGAAAGTTGGAGATGAAGTTAATGCGGTTATTTTAACGCTCGACAGGGAAGAAAGAAAAATGTCATTGGGCATCAAGCAATTGAAACAAGACCCATGGAATAAGATACAGGAAAAATTTGGTGTAGGTACAAAACATACAGCAAAAGTTCGTAACTTTACTAACTTCGGTGTGTTCGTTGAAATAGAAGAAGGAGTTGACGGATTGATCCATATTTCAGATCTTTCCTGGACGAAGAAAGTGAAGCATCCTGCTGAATTTACTTCAATTGGAGCTGATATTGAGGTTGTTGTTCTTGAGATAGATGCTGAGAACAGACGACTCAGTCTTGGTCATAAACAACTTGAAGAAAATCCATGGGATGTATTTGAAAATCTGTTTGTTCTTGACTCAGTACATGAAGGTACAGTTGTAGAAGTTTTTGAAATGGATTCAATTCACGAAGGAACGATCGTTGAATTAATGGATAAAGGTGCAGTAGTTGCACTGCCTTATGGTGTCGAAGGGTTTGTTACTCCAAAACACCTCGTAAAAGAAGATGGTTCTTCTGCAAAAGCAGACGAAAAATTATCTTTTAAGGTAATAGAGTTTAATAAGTCAGCAAAAAAGATTATCTTGTCTCATAGCCGAATTCATGAAGATGAGAAAAAAGATAATTCAAGTCAGCAGGAAATAAAGGAAGAAGCTGCTGAAGCTAAGAAAACCGCCAAAAAAGTGAAGAGCAATCTTGAAAAAACCACACTTGGCGACATTTCTGATCTTGCTGCCTTGAAATCTGAAATGGAGGAGAACGAGAAGAATAAGGCTGGAAAGAAAAAATAATTTAAACTAAAAATTAAAATTTCAGCTATGGAGTTCAAAATTGACAAATTTGAAAACCATACTTTGATCAAAGTATTGGAGGAAAAATTGGACACCCACATTGCTCCAACCCTTAAATCAGAGTTGGTACTGGTGTCTGGAAATGGCGAAAAGAACATTGTACTTGACCTTGGAAATTGTCGCTATTGTGATTCTTCCGGGTTAAGTGCTATCCTTGTTGCCAACCGTCTGTGTAAAAATGCGAGCGGTACATTTGTGCTGGCTGGTCTTAATGATGCAGTTGAAAGGCTCATCACGATCTCCCAGCTTGATACAGTGCTTAACATTGCGGAAACTGTGGCAGACGCGGAATCCATGATCAGGGATGCTGGATAAACCAAAGCTTTCAGGTGTCTTTTGAACTGATAATTTTGGGTAGCAGTTCTGCACTGCCTACCTCAAAACGATCTACAGCCGCTCATTTATTAATCATGAATGAGCGGTTTTTTTTGATCGATTGCGGGGAAGGTACACAAATTCAACTTCGCAGGAACAAACTCAGCCCTGCAAGAATAAACCATATTTTTATATCTCACCTGCATGGTGACCATGTATTCGGACTTTTTGGACTGGTATCCAGCCTTGGTATGATGGGTAGAAAGGCAGCCCTCAATTTTTATGGTCCTGAAGCTCTCGAAAGAATGCTAAGGGCACACCTGGAATTTTTTGGGCAGCTTCCATTCGAATTAAAGTTCCATACCTGTACCCATAATAAGGTTGTATTTGAAAATTCAAAATCTGAAGTTCTGCCTGTAAAACTGAAGCACAGGACCGAGACTTTCGGATATGTGTTTCGTGAAAAACCGGGCGTTCTGAACATTGATAAATCTAAGATAGCGCTCTTCGGTCTTGGTGTAGAAGATATAAGGAAGATTAAAAATGGAGAGGATTACCTAAGTTCTTCTGGCAGGGTGGTCCCGAACAGTGAACTTACCCTTCCACCATTGCTGCCCCGCTCCTATGCCTATATATCAGATACCTCTTATTTGCCCGACCTCGTCCCATATATCAAAGAAGTAGATCTTCTTTTTCATGAGGCGACCTTTCTTGAAAAAGATGCTGTCCTTGCTGAACAAACCTTTCATTCGACTTCTAAACAGGCTGCAGCAATTGCAAAAGAAGCAAAGGTTGGAAAATTACTTATTGGCCATTTTTCAACCAGGTATAAGAAGGAGGAAGCCTTCCTGGAGGAAGCCCGGCAGTTATTCTCTGATACCATAATCGTAAATGATGGTGACAGATTTAAGGTAGGACTCCGGAGAGAAGAAAAAAGATAGGGTATTTATTCCCATCTTTCTTCATGAACATTTAAAATGTGCTAATTTTACGCACTTAAAATAATTGATGTGGCAGAGAAAATTTTGATCCTCGATTTCGGATCCCAGTATACGCAACTTATTGCCAGGAAAGTAAGGGAAAACAATGTCTATTGTGAAATCCACCCTTATAATTCATTTCCTGAAATTAACGGTGATGTTAAAGGAGTTATACTTTCTGGCAGCCCGTTCTCGGTAAGGGATGAAAATGCCCCTGTACCAGACGTAAGTGCGATTAAGGGAAAAATACCCTTGCTGGGAATATGCTATGGTGCGCAATATCTTTCCCATTATTTTGGAGGAATGGTTGCCCCTTCCAATTCACGGGAATATGGTCGGGCCAACCTTACCAGTTTGGATAATAACAATAAACTGCTTCTGGGTGTCCCGGAACATGCACAGGTCTGGATGTCACATGGCGATACCATAGAGGCGCTTCCGCCGGATTACAGGATAATTGAGAGTACAGGAGATATTAAGGTTGGTGCATATGCCTCGGACCTTGAGGAGACTTATGGATTGCAGTTCCATCCTGAAGTATATCATACACCGGAGGGTAAAAAAATACTTGGAAATTTTCTAAGGGAAATTTGCGGTTGTCACCAGGATTGGACCCCGGAATCATTTATAGATTCCACAGTTATGGAACTTAAAAGAAAATTAAATGAAGACCATGTTGTACTCGGACTGTCAGGCGGTGTGGATTCATCGGTGGCAGCAATGCTGCTGCACAGGGCTATTGGTGACAGGCTGACCTGTATATTTGTGGATAATGGTTTGCTTCGGAAAAATGAATTTGAGAATGTACTGGAATCATACAAGGATTTAGGACTGAATGTTATCGGGGTTGATGCAAAAAGGAAATTCCTCGATGATCTGAAAGGGATTTCCGATCCGGAAGCAAAAAGAAAAAGTATAGGAAAGAACTTTATAGAAGTTTTTGAGCACGAGGCAAAAAGCCTGAAGGATATTAAATGGCTCGCCCAGGGAACGATCTACCCTGATGTGATAGAATCTGTATCAGTAAACGGGCCTTCCGTTACCATAAAATCACATCACAATGTCGGGGGGCTTCCAGAAATAATGAAGCTCAGCGTGGTAGAGCCTTTAAGACTACTTTTCAAAGACGAGGTAA
>CAYSAH010000092.1:9535-10751 GCA_964428945.1 uncultured Bacteroidaceae bacterium
AGTCGGATATGCCCTTGGACTGGGCGACCACATTCTTAAAAGACATCCGTTCCCCGGACCAGGATTGGGTATCAGGGTATTGGGAGAGCTTAACGAGGAAAAAGTCAGACTGGCACAGGAGGCCGACCATATATTTATCAACGGGTTAAAGGAATATGGACTTTATGATAAAGTTTGGCAAGCCGGAGCCATTCTTCTCCCGGTTCAATCTGTTGGGGTTATGGGAGATGAGCGAACCTATGAATATGTTGTGGCCCTGAGAGCTGTAACTGCAACTGACGGGATGACCGCCGACTGGGCACATTTGCCCGGAAGTTTCCTCAGCAGGGTATCAAATGAGATCATCAATAAGGTGAAGGGGATAAACAGGGTGGTTTACGATATAAGTTCAAAGCCTCCTGCCACTATCGAATGGGAATAGATCACAACAATTTCAAATAATTAGGGTTATTACCTTATAGTTTATATAAATGTAACATTATGAAATATTTGTATCGGATAGTATTCGGTCTGATAATTATTTCTTTCTCAGCAGGAGTGTTCGGGCAGTTTAATCCTGAAGGTCTTAAGTTGATGGAGGTGATGGATAAGGTCAGCAGGTATTACGTGGATTCACTCGACGAGTCGGCTTTTGTGGAAAAAACAATCATTCAGATGCTGCATGAACTGGATCCCCATTCTTCCTATTTAAGCGTGGATGAATTAAAAGAGGCTACGGAACAGCTTAACGGCGAGTTTGAGGGGATCGGGGTTTCGTTCAATATATTAAAGGATACCATATTTATAATAGGGACCATCCAGGGAGGCCCTTCAGAACGGGTTGGAATCCTGGCAGGTGACAGGATCATAAAGGTCGACGGTGAATTGGTTGCAGGAATTGGGATTTCCAACTCAGGTGTTCAAAAACGGCTCAAAGGAAAGAAGGGCACAAAGGTTGATGTCACCGTTTACAGGAAAAGTACAGGCCGTAACCTTGATTTTACCATTACCAGGGATAAGATTCCGATGTTTAGTCTTGACGCTGCTTATATGGTTGAGAAGAATATAGGGTATATCAAGCTCTCAAGATTCTCACAAACCACCACCAGTGAATTTGAAAATGCCATAAAGGAACTACAAAAACAAGGGATGGAAAATCTAATCCTCGATCTTAGTGGTAACTGTGGCGGCTACCTGAGAGTGGCTGTTGAACTTGCTGATAATTTCCTGTCGAGCG
>CAYSAH010000093.1:0-10742 GCA_964428945.1 uncultured Bacteroidaceae bacterium
CTTGAAGACGGGTCAATTACATTCTATGAGCAGGGAAATTTCACTGACCTTTGCAGGGGACCACATCTGCCGGATACCTCCCCAATCAAAGCCATTAAATTGCTGAGTGTGGCAGGGGCATACTGGCGCGGAGATGAAAAACGGAAGCAGCTTACACGGATCTATGGCATTACCTTCCCGAAACAGGCTATGCTCGACGACTTCCTTGATAAACTGGAGAAAGCGAAGGAAAGAGACCACAGAAAAGTTGGGAAAGAACTTGAATTATTTACATTTTCACAGCGCGTTGGTGCCGGCTTGCCTCTCTGGTTACCAAAAGGAGCCATGCTCAGGGAAAGGCTTGAAAATTTCCTGAAAAAAGTGCAGCGCCAGTATGGCTACGAACAAGTGATTACCCCGCATATTGGTCAGAAGGAATTATATGTAACTTCCGGTCATTACGAAAAATACGGGAAGGACAGCTTTCAACCGATAAAAACGCCCCAGGAAGGAGAAGAATTTCTTCTGAAACCTATGAACTGCCCTCATCATTGCGAAATTTACAGGTCGAAACCTCACTCCTACCGAGACCTGCCAGTGAGGATGGCAGAATTCGGAACAGTCTACCGCTATGAACAAAGCGGAGAATTACACGGGCTAACAAGGGTTCGTGGATTCACTCAGGATGATGCACATATATTCTGTCGTCCTGACCAGCTAAAAGAGGAATTTATTAAGGTGATCGACATTATTCACCATATTTTCAAAGCACTTGATTTCAATGATTTTGTTACCCAGGTGTCATTAAGGGACAAAGAGGACCGAAGTAAGTACATCGGCTCCGATGAAAACTGGGAGAAGGCAGAAAGTGCGATCATAGAGGCTGCTGAAGAAAAAGGCCTTAAAACAGTAGTTGAGTATGGTGAAGCTGCCTTCTACGGACCTAAGCTCGACTTCATGGTAAGGGATGCCATTGGGAGGAAATGGCAACTTGGAACGATCCAGGTAGATTACAATCTTCCGGAACGATTTGATCTTGAATATATTGGTGCAGATAACCAGAAGCACAGACCGATCATGATCCACCGCGCACCCTTCGGAAGTATGGAAAGATTCGTTGCAGTCCTTATCGAACATACCGGGGGTAAGTTCCCGCTTTGGCTCACCCCTGACCAGGCAGTAATTTTACCCATCAGTGAAAAGTATCATGATTATGCGAAAAAAGTTTCAAATCTCCTAAATAATTACGATATTCGCACCCTGATTGACGAGAGGAGTGAAAAAATCGGTAAGAAGATCAGGGATAGCGAGTTAAAGCGAATTCCTTACCTGCTTATCGTTGGTGAAAAAGAGGCCGAAAGTGGAACTGTTTCTGTCAGAAGGCAAGGTGAGGGGGATAAAGGAGCAATGAAAATTGAAGAATTTGCGAGTTTCATTTCAAGGGAGGTTGAAAATCAGCTGTCATCAATTGAGACCATTAAATAAGATCAAACTCTAAAGAAAATATATGGCCAAAACTGTTGGCAAAAATTACAAAAGAGACCGTAAACCGGAACCTCAGCACAAAGTAAACGAACGTATTCGGGCTGCACAAGTTCGGGTTGTTGGCGAAAACCTTGAAAAACCTGGTGTGTATTCTCTCTCAGAAGCGCTAAAGATAGCCGATGAGCTGGATCTTGACCTGGTGGAGATTTCTCCAAACGCAGAACCACCGGTTTGCAGGGTAGTAGATTATCAGAAGTTTCTTTATCAGCAGAAAAAGAAACAGAAGGAAATGAAGGCGAAAACCACGAAGATCATCGTAAAGGAAATTCGCTTCGGACCCAATACAGATGATCACGACTATGATTTTAAAATGAAGCACGCGGTGAAGTTCATTGAGGAAGGAGCAAAAGTGAAAGCATTCGTTTTCTTTAAAGGAAGAACCATCCTTTTCAAGGAAAAGGGAGAGATCCTTCTTCTTAAACTTGCCCAGGACCTTGAGGATATTGCAAAAGTTGAGCAGCTTCCCAAGCTTGAAGGAAAAAGGATGACCATGTTCCTTACTCCAAAACCAAAGACGAAGAAATAATTATTTGAACAGTTAATATATTTGAAATGCCAAAGATGAAAACCAATTCGGGAGCAAAAAAACGCTTTTCGCTTACCGGAACAGGAAAAATCAAAAGAAAGCATGCTTTTAAAAGTCATATTCTGACAAAAAAATCGAAGAAGCGCAAAAGAAACCTTACTTACTTTAGTGTGGTAAGTGGCGCTGATGAGAAGAATATCAAGCAATTGCTTTCAATGAAGTAAAATTACGTGAGGTAATTAGTAATTAACCAGGATGCCAAGCAATAAAAGTTCCGTAATGACGGACGCTTTCATCCAAAAAAACAAAAACAAATGCCAAGATCAGTCAATGCTGTAGCAGCAAGACAAAGAAGAAAAAAGGTTCTTAAAAGAACCAGGGGTTACTGGGGAAGACGTAAAAATGTCTGGACAGTAGCAAAAAATGCTCACGATAAAGCTTTAGGTTATGCTTACCGTGACCGTCGTAAGAAAAAAGCTGAATTTCGCGGACTCTGGATCCAACGGATCAATGCAGCTGTTCGTCAATATGATATGTCTTACTCGGAATTCATGCATAAACTCAAGAAGAACGGAATTGATATCAATCGTAAGGTTTTAGCAGACCTCGCAATGAACGAACCGGAGATATTTGAGTCCATTGTTAATAAAGTGAAGTAAGAAATCACATAAGTTGTTTAAAGGGTGTCTAGACAGGCACCCTTTTTTGTTAATTACAGAATTTGGAACAATTGATCTTTATCCGGAATAGTACAAACTGAAAAAGATCATTTGTATTATTTTTAGCAAAAAATAGAATATCATGAACATAGCAATCATTGGATATGGTAAAATGGGACAGGAAATTGCCCGGATTGCTGCCGGCAGGGGGCATACTACGGTTTTGATAATTGACCTGGAAAACTCGTCGGATCTTAACAGGGAAAACCTTAAAAAGGTTGATGTTGCCATTGAATTCTCTTCTCCTGCAGCTGCTTACAACAATATTCTAACATGCCTGAGGTCAGATACACCTGTAGTGTCCGGGACAACCGGCTGGCTCGACAAATGGGATGAAGTAGTGAAGGTATGTAATGAAAATAAGGGAGGTCTTTTCTATGCATCTAATTACAGCATAGGCGTAAATATAATGTTTGCAGTGAATTCCTACCTTGCAGCTATCATGAGTAAGTTCCCGGAATACGATGTTTCATTGGAAGAGATCCACCACATACACAAACTCGATGCTCCAAGTGGTACTGCGATTACCCTTGCAAAACAGCTTACAGATAAAATTGCAGCCAAGATTAAATGGTCCCTGGAAAAAGGAGACAAGGAAAAAATATTTATTGATGCAAAGCGTGAAGGAGAAGTTCCTGGATTTCACAAAGTGATCTTCGACTCAGAAATTGACACCATAACCTTGTCCCATAATGCGAAATCAAGAAAGGGATTTGCCACCGGTGCGGTTTTGGCTGCTGAGTATATTAAAGGGAAACAAGGTGTTTTTGGCATGAAAGAGATGTTAAACCTTTAGTACATGAAAATCTCCACAGGCAGAATCATATGGTTTACCATTTCAGCGGCCCTCTGGTCATCGCTGATCATTTGGATAAATGCATGGTGGCTGCTGCTTCTTAATCTGGTTATTTTCGATTTATTTATCTCAAACCTGGTCGACTGGTCACTGAAAAGTTATCCTCTTCCCCGCATTGTTAAAAAGACTATTGAATGGGCAGGCTATTTTTTATTCGCAATCCTGATCTCTGTTTCCATAAAAGTACTTTTTATTGAAGCTTACAAGATTCCCTCTCCTTCTATGGAGGCCAGCCTGAAAGCTGGTGATTATATTTTCGTAAGTAAACTCGCATTTGGCCCGAAATTACCTAACACCCCGTTTAGCTGGCCATTTATTCCTGACTATCTTTCCAATGGAACAAAAACTTACTCAGAAAAACCCCTCATGCCCTATAAAAGGTTAAGAGGATTATCAAATGTCAGGCGCGGCGATGTAATAGTCTTTTCATTTCCGGAGGGCGACACTATGGTAGTTCAGTATCCCGGGCAAAATTACTATTCCCTGGTAAGACAATACGGAAGGGAGTATATTCATGAACATTTTGATATCATTTCACATCCGGTTGACAGAAGGGAAAATTATATCAAAAGATGCATTGGGCTTCCGGGTGATACCATAGAGATTATGGATGGCCGGGTGTTTGTAAACCGCGAAGCCGTGGAGTTCCTTCCGGATCAAAAATTTAAATTTTATGTAAAAACCCACTCGGAAAAGTTGCAGGATAGTACCCTCGATTCGTTAAAAATCCTTAAAAATGAGATGACTTACAATCCGGCGAATTCGCTTCACGTTATCTACATAACCATCAAACAGTCAGAACAGCTAAAATATATGCCTGAAGTCAGAAGTATACAAAGGTTCACTGAACCGATACTTTCATTTCATAATTCAGAGATCTATCCTCATGATATACGCTTCAGATGGACCAACGACCATTTCGGTCCTGTGATAATACCATCAAATGGCATGACTATCCAGTTGGAAGAAAGCACCTATCCGCTTTACAGGAGAGCGGTTGAAGTATATGAACAAAATTCTGTATCCATAAAGGATGGGGTATTTTTTATTGATGGAAAGGAGACCAAAACGTATACATTTCAAATGGATTACTACTTTGTAATGGGAGATAACCGGCATAATTCTGCAGACTCCAGGCACTGGGGATTTGTCCCTGAGGACCATCTTCTTGGGAAAGCTGTTTCCATCTGGCTATCCTCCGATCCCAATGAATCTTTTATTGGGGGTTTAAGAAAAGACCGTATCTTTAAACGCATAAAATAAATGACATCAATGAAGAAGTTTTTACAGAAGAAATACACCAAGGCAATTATCGTAGCAGTTATCTTTTTGATCTTTGTAATATGGCTTGGCAGTTATTGGTTACTCCTCGGATTGCCTGTAATATATGATATCTATGTTTCCAGAAAAGTTAACTGGGCCTTCTGGAAAAAGCGCAATGTTAAAAACAATATCGTTGTGGAATGGCTCGACGCGCTAATATTTGCTGTTGTTGCTGTTTCCCTGATCAACCTTTTTCTTTTCCAGAACTACAAGATACCTACCCCTTCCATGGAAGGGACTTTGCTCGTAGGGGATCACCTGTATGTAAGCAAGACCGCCTATGGACCACGAACGCCTAATACACCGCTTTCCGTGCCTTTCATTCCGAATGTGGTTTTGAATAAAAAAACCTACCTCGAGTGGATCAAACGACCCTATAAAAGATTAAAAGGTTTCAGCGATGTAAAGAGAAATGACATTGTAGTCTTTAATTTCCCGGCATCAGATACAGTAGCCCTGGAACCATCGGATCACCGGGTATATGCCAAAGGTAACTTCGATTATTATGACCTGGTCCGGGATGAGGCAGCTGCTCTTATGCAAAGAGACAAAGCTCAGAATAACAGACAATTGAATTATGCAGTGTATGAAAATTATGCCCGTAAACAGATCCACAAGCTTTACGATATTGAAACCAGACCTGTTGACAGGAGGGACAATTACATTAAACGTTGTGTGGCAATTCCTGGAGATCTTCTTGAAGTGAAGGGCAACATGGTATATGTAAACGGAGAAGCACAGAAGGATTACAAAGGGATACAGCAATTATACAGGGTATCGACTGACGGAACCCCTCTTAATCCAAAATCAGTTGAAAAATTTGGTGTACCAAGGAGCTCAGCCGATGTTAGGAGTAATCCCAATTATCTTTTTCCACTTACGAAAGACAATGCTGCCGAACTGGCCACTTTCCCCGGAATTGTTAATATTAAGCCTCTTGAAATGTACAACCCCGGTGAATATGACAGAAATGCGTTCCCACATAGTGCTAACTATCCCTGGAATGCTGAGTTTTATGGTCCGCTTGCCATTCCTGCAAAAGGAGAAACCATTAAGCTGAATATTGACAACCTTCCTGTTTATCGTCGAATAATTGAAGCTTATGAAGGAAATCAACTCAGTGTAAAAGACAGCACCATCTATATTAATGGATCACCTGCCGATAGCTACAAATTTATTATGGATTACTATTTCATGATGGGTGATAACAGGCATAATTCTGCTGATTCAAGATTCTGGGGTTTCGTTCCGGAAGATCATATTATTGGGAAACCAAGAGTGATCTGGTTAAGCATTGACAAGGAATATGGAGGTGTTCGCTGGAAAAGGGTCTTTAAAATAGTAAGAAGCGACAGATAGCTCTCGTTGATATGATCTTAGCATGTTTATACAATGCTCCTGTATCATGGTATTCACTGCTGAACAGTAATCTTGGTGACATCGCCATTGAGATTTGCGATAATTATACCAAACAAACCTACAGGAACAGGTGCCGGATCCTCGGAGCCAACGGGGTCATAAACCTTGTGATCCCTGTATTAAGGTATCATGGGAAAAAAACTTCAATGAGGGATGTCAGGTTAGACTACGATACGCCCTGGCACAGGACCCACTGGAAAAGCATATGCTCCGCCTATTCCTCTGCACCATTCTTTCTCTATATGGAAGATGCCTTTTACGGTTTCTATGAGAGAAAATACAAATTCCTTGCAGACTTTAACATAGAGCTCATGCATGCAACACTTCAGCAGCTCGGCCTCAACACTGAACTGAAAAGTACAGGGAACTATATTTCTTTGCCACCACATAAAGATGCCAGGGCTTCCATCCATCCTAAAAGACCTTTTATCCACGAGAACTACCAATATAATACCAGGCCATACCACCAGGTATTTTCCGACAGGCATGGTTTTATTGCTGATCTGAGCATTCTTGACCTTCTTTTTAATGAAGGCCCGAATGCAGGAATTATACTTTTGAAATCGCTAGCAAAAAAACAGGATAAGAATACACTCCTGTCCCGGTAATTAATAAAAAGGATCTCGTAGTGAGAAACTTTATACAAATAAAAAACTTAGCAGACCATTGCGAAACAGCTTAATCGCAAAGGTCTGCTAAGCAGCATAATGATGGGCAGTAAATATTAAATACCTTGCCTGCTAAAACTTATACCCGAGGGTAAGCATTACATTTGTTTTCTTATAAGAATTTACAGATTTCTCAAATCCATCTTCAAATTCGGGAGAATGCATATACAAACCATACAATTCACTGCTGGTTGTGAGTGAATATGCTATATCAATGAAAGTCTGGTTGGACCTGAATCCAAGACCCCCGCTATAGACAAAGATATCCGAACCGTTACGTGCATCTGTAAACGGGTTCATATAGTATTGAGCTCCTGCCCTTAGATATACCGGGTTCAATCTCAATTCTGCCCCTGCCTTCAGGTTATGAGCAACCCCAAAATCCTTTGAGATCAGAATATTTTCAGTTATAAATTTATAGCCGGGGCTGTCAAGGTCAGATGAGGAATAATCAACATATTCGTATTCAGCAGAAATCATCCCAAGTTTCCCTATGAGAAGTGCTGCACTCAGCGATGCCCTGTATGGGGTCCTGAGGGTATATTCCTTTGAATAAACACCTGAAGATGCATAATCATTCTCAAGTCCTGAATTGGAATCCCAGTAGGTATTCAGGTCGGTGAATTTATCGTCAGTAAGTTGGTAGACAACCGGGGCATGGAAAGCTGCACCGATCCTCAAAATATGGATAGGCTTGAATATGACCCCTAACTTGAACACGTATCCGTAACCCCTGGTTGTATTGTTTTCTCCAAATCGGAATGAATTAAAATCGGGCTCAAGGTCTTCGAAATCAATTTCTTCATGGTAGATATCTTCGTAAAATCGTACTGCATGAATCCCCATTGTTCCACCAATGTACAATTTATGGCTTATATTCATTGCGGCCGAGAAAACATATTCCCCGATATATCCCCGCCTTTCAAGTACCCTGACCTGTTCTTCACCGTAACCGTCATATCCGATAGCACTATAAGGTTCAAGATAGTGCCAGTATGTATTTGTTATGGTATCCAGAGGCATCAGTGCAGTCTGATGAGCAAGATCCTCATAAAATCCATCCAGCTCATTGGTATTGTTTGCAAACCACGTAAAATTATCGAGCAGGGATGTACTGTTGTTCACACCACTCATTAGTGTAGTGCTGTGGAAATTATTCAATGCATTGTACCCAAAGGCAAGAGTGGTACCAACCAATCCATTATCTCTTTTTGAATTATAGGCTGCAACCAATCCAAGGTTTCCAATGCTCAGGTTAGTGGTATTGTCCTTATTAGATTCACCAAGATACTCAGAACTTGATTTATTGATGATATATGAAGGAGTAATAGTGAATTCCGACCCTCGGTATAATCCAAGCCCTGCGGGGTTTTGAGAGGCTGCTGTAAAATCGCCGCCAACTGCTCCGAAAGCACCACCCATTGCCATGTACCTTGCAGTACCTATGGGATATACTTGCGAAAACCTGATGGCTTGTGACTGATCCTGAGCATAAATTGAAGTTGCAAGGAACAATGTCATTATTAATATATAATAACGTGTTTTCATTTTTTTTAAATTGAATGTGTTAACCGGGGAGTAGACCTCCCCGGTAAATGTCTCAGTAAATCTTATCTGCGGGAGCTGCCTGCTGAACTACCTGAACGGCTGGAACTGCTGCTACTGCTGCTACTGCTGCTACTTCCTGAGCTGCTCCTGGAACTTCCTCCACTGTAGGAACTGCTGCTTCGTCCTGAACTTCCTGAAGAACCACTGTAAGAACTGTGGCTTGGACTTGAGCTGCTTGAACTACTCGGCCTGCTGTAGGAACTGCTGGAGCTGCTCGGTCTGCTTGAGGAAGAACTACTTGAACTGCTTGGCCTGCTATAGGTACTGCTGCTGGAACTGCTGGAACTACTTGGCCTGCTATAGGTACTGCTGCTGGAACTGCTGGAACTACTTGGTCTGCTATAGGAACTGCTGCTCTCCCGGGAACTGCTTCCTGAAGTACTTGGCCGGGTATAAGTAGTGGTGCTCCTGGTCGCTGGACTTGTGCTTTTTGAAATTGACGATGGACTGCTAGTGGCAGTTGTTGCAGGTCTTGAGCTTGAACTCGACCTCGGCTGTGTGTATGTCGGTGAATAAGTCCGGCTCTGACTTGCAGCAGGTCGGTATGAATCTCCTGAACTTGTTGCAGGTCGGGTAGTCCTCACAGGATTTTGCTGTGGGCTGCTGTATGAACTTTTGTTGGTACTGTTCCCCCTGTCTCCCGTATTTCCATTGTTACCACTGTTTCCCCTGTCACCAGAGTTTACGTTCCCGCTGTTTCCCCGTTCACCGGAATTTCCGTTGTTAACATTGTTATGCGGATCCTGGTTGCCATTGTCATTCGGATTGTTGTCCTGTGAATCATTACCATAATGATTTCCCCTGTTTCCTGCCTCATTCGTCCTTACACTTGAGCCACTATTTGTTACCCTGTCGCTTCCTGACATCCCCTCAGTTGACGTGTTGACTGAATTATCACCTCCCCTGCCGTCTGGCCTTCCGGTAGAAGTCCTTGTTGTGCTTGTGTTACCTGAATTATTAGCTCCACTGTAAGTATTGGTGCCACTGTTGGTCCGTGATACTTCAGAGGCAGATGTCCTTGAGCCTACTCCTTCCCTGGGATCGACGAAAGTCTTGGTATCTGCATCTGAATTGGAGTATGTACCTGTCCTGTTTGTGCTTGTTCCGCTTCCTGCAGTTCCCCGGCTACTGTACCTTGGATCGTTTCCAAGTGCATCTGTTTTCCTGGTCTGTGTGCGACTTGTTATTCCATCACTGTAACCATAGGATGACCTGCTTGAAAGGCTGCTGTTATAATACCTGTCGTAGCGCGAACTCCCTGAATAATGATGCGAGTTATAACTGGCATGATGGTATCCACCGTAATAACCACCGCTGTAATAATTCGGGTAATAATCGTAATATCCGTAATAACCTCCATAGTATGGATAGTAAGAAGAATAGAAGGGATAACCGTAACCGTAACTGTAGGGATAGTAGGTATTATACCTCCAGTATGGCGAATAATAACCTGAATAGTATGACGGGTAACCCCATCCGACGCTCATTCCCCAATGATAGGGTGAACCGGTATAAAAGTACATGTTTGTGTAGTAAGGATCGTAATAATCCCAGCCATAATATTCATCGGAAAAGCGCCTGATCCTTGATGAATAATAATAATCATCCGTGTCGTAATAGTAGTTATTGTTAATGACAACGGGAACTTCAGAGGAAGGTTCTGAATAATTATCCTGGTATGCAGCCTCACTCTGCTCCGGTTCGTATCCTGTACCATCAAGATCACCGTCCATTTCAAGCCTGTAACGCTCATAGTCAGATAACTCATTATAATTGATTGTATCTTCCTGCTGGAGTGATTTGGTGTTCATTACCGTCTCAGGTGTAAAGACGGCACTTGCCGAAACAACAGGTTGCGCCGACTCCGGATTATAGTAAACATCATCATAATCGCTGTATGATGTATAACCGGTTGAGCCACATGAAGCAAGCAGAAAAGCTGCCCCTGTAAGTATGATGGTTAAAGTTTTCATGGTATCACCTCCTGTAAATATTTTAGTTTATTTGATACTTTATCCTTGTTAAATCAAATCCCGTGCCAAATGATAAATATGAAAGTTAAATCTGATAATCCTTTAAAATTGCCTCTGATATGGGAA
>CAYSAH010000094.1:0-10696 GCA_964428945.1 uncultured Bacteroidaceae bacterium
TTTCCCTGAGACCAGGGGTTCGGAACCGCCTTTTACATATTCGCAATAGACATGCTTTGCATCGTAAGGTGAGCTGGTAAACAGGACTCCTGAATAATCGGCTTCAACAAACTCCTGTAAAACGACGCCCATTTCTGTCAGCTGCCGGCCGGAAAGCTCCTGGTATGTCTTTACCCTGTTGTTGTTCATGCTCTCCCAACATCTGATAATTGAATTGCACAGTGCATCCAGGGCATTTTTCGTAACAAAAGAATCGAGCTGGCCCGCAAAGGAATGATCCTCGCCATCTTCTCCAATGGCAGAACTCCTTACAATAATTTTTTCAGAATTGAACTCTTTTAAAAGACCTTCCAGCTCCCTCCTCAGTTCGATTGCTACCTGTCCATGCCGGAGGTAGTATTTATGAGCACTACCGGAAATTGCAAATCCAAAAGGTACTGCCAGTCCCGTGGCATTTATCCTTGATAATCCTGATGCCTTTCCCCCAAATTCCTGCTCATCCAGTTTTTCCTCCAGTGAAGACAGGAAGCCGGTAACAGAAGTTCTTATGCTTGAATTTCTACTCAATATGGGTTCCGTTCAGTTGGTTAAACTTTTCCACATAGACCTTCCGCACTTTGGCGATCTCCTCCCAGATGGTATCGAGCTTCCAGGTTGAATTATCGATCTCATCCAGCAATTCAAGATGCACCTTCCCCCCTTTTGAGTATTCTCCCTTGTAGGGGTTAGCTTCCTCAGGGATATGAATATAGATAGGAACCAGGGGCACACCGGCCTCCATGGCCATGTGAAAGATCCCTTTGTTGAAAGGCTGGATTCCATGAATGTATCCCCTCACCCCTTCTGCTGAAACGATAAGCGATTTTCCGCTCCTTTTCATGAATTCAGTTTTCCTGATAAAGAATTTCAGGCGCCTTACGGGATGTTTTTTCTGGGGGATAAAAAAAGTTCCAATGGCCTTTGCAACGATTACCAGGTGGACGAATTTTAGGGTGATCTCGGAAATGACATAACGGGTATCGGGCAGACCGATCGCTGCAATTAAAAAGATGTCCAGGTAGGAATTATGGTTGATGATGTACAAAACCTGTTTCTTTGGGAATTGCTCCAAAAGAGGGACTTCAAAAGTATAGCCACTGAGCCTGAGAAATAGCCTGGCCCCATATTTATATGGATAGCGGACGAAAAAATTCCGAAGCAGTCCAAAACTTAAGTAAACTATAACAAGAGACACTATACCAAGGACCAACATTCCAATTATTGAAAGCGTCCACCTGTATATTGTTACCAGTTTTTTGTACATTTTTCTGCAGTAAAATCGTGTTGTTACTTCAAAAACAATTGAAACAGCTCTTCATGTTGCAAGCTAAAATCTGGCTGATCAAGATACTTAATAAAATCACACGGAGTCCCTGGCAAACAATTTATCTTTGGAGATGTGATCAGGACAAGGAATGGACCATACATTTAAAACAAGTTCCTCTTTAAGATAGTTTATGCCGGACTGAAGAAATCTGACAAATTTTCCTTAATATGTGGAGGTAAATCCTAAATTTAATTTTTAAATCAAATCCTGAAATACGCTTATGATCTTGCAGGTTTACCTGGGTGTACTGATCTATTTTATCCTCGGAGCTTTTGTAACGCTGTACATCAGCAGGAAGGAAAACGCAGCAGAAAAAAGGGAGACTTACCTGAAATTCGCTTTCTACTTCCTGATCGTAAATATAATTCTGCTGGGGACTGTCGCAAACAATCTCATTTTTACTGGACTTGCAATGATCATTGTGATCGTCAGCCTGCTTGAGATCGTAAGACTTTTCTACCGGCAGGATGTCAGAAGGTATAGGGGTTTCTTTCTCCTCTCGGTGCTCCTGTTCCTTATTATTTCAGGAGGATTCCTGCTCTTTTCCAAACTTGAAACGGAGTTGATACTTTACACCTACATCCTTGTTATGGTGTCCGACGCCTCCAGTCAGCACAGTGGACAACTTTTCGGAAAACATAAGATCTTCGGGCGGATAAGTCCAAAGAAAACACTTGAAGGAGTGATCGGTGGCATTTTTATGACACTGCTCAGCTCCATCCTTCTTTACAAATTGATAGAAGTCACTATAATACACTCCCTTTTTCTTGGGTTTTCCATTTCCTTCATGGCAAATCTTGGTGATCTGAGTGCTTCAGCGTATAAGCGGAGGTTCGGGGCCAAGGATTTCAGCCGGATAATTCCCGGTCACGGCGGGTTTCTCGACAGGTTTGACAGTTTTCTGATGGCCGGAGCTTTTATCTGTTTACTCACTCAACTGAATTTCATACCCTGAGATGAGACAGGATACTGCATATTACCTCCTGATCACCCTGTTTGCGATACTTGTCCTTCTTGCAGGAGAGCTTATCCACAGGAAAGTACAGGTCAATTCTGAATATACGCGCAAAATGGTCCACGTGATCATCGGCCTGATCCCCTTATTCTATCCCTCGATCTTTGGCAGCCATCTTCCGGTTCTGGTCCTCAATGGTCAACTGATCCTTTTGCTGATCGCAGCCGATATCTATAAATTCATACCATCCCTGAATGATGTAAAAAGAAGGACATGGGGGGCTTACCTGTTCCCAGTTTCGGTTTACCTCTTGTTCCTGCTGTACCTGAGCTTTGGTAATCCTGCCTTTTATTACATCCCCATCATGGTCCTTGCCATTTGCGACCCGATCGCTGCGCTGTCCGGAATGGCCTATAAATCGCTGCACCAGCGCAACAGTCGTATAAGGTATATCGGTATCGGGAAGACCGGTAAGACCCTGGCCGGTTCAGCATCCTTTGCCCTGTCTGCATTGATCCTGACTTTTATCCTGGTAAGGTTATTCTATGATATTGGCACAGGTTCTGCCATGCTGCTTTCTTTGGCCCTGGCCCTCACAGGCACCCTCGCTGAAGCGGTCAGTACCCGGGGATTTGATAACCTTACGGTTCCATTCACCCTGCTCGCTGTTCTGCTGCTTTCTTTGAACTGGCTGTGACCGGGATGGGGATACACCCCTTATTCAGTACTTTTTCAACAGCCAGGTCATGATGAACATATCACTGAGATAGGTAATCAGAAAGATCACCGAACTCATCATTCCAAAGATCCGGGTCGGCTCAAAATTGCCGGTAGAAAACAGGAGGAAGCCTCCTGAGAGCAGCAGGCTGGTGGTGAACAGCCCATGGCTGAGCTTATCAATGTCACTGTACAGAATCAGCCTGCAATAAATTATGTGGATCGTATCGTCAACGATCATTCCCAGGCAGATCACTGCCGTAATGGCCGTTCCTATATTTACATCGATCTTCAGGAGAACAAACATCAGAACCAGGCAACCTATGGGGATCAGGTTGGCAAGGGTGCTGACAAGTGTATTCCTCAGGTTTTTCGTTATGAGGAAGAAGACAAGAATGATAATAAGTCCGGAAAAGAGAAGGGACCTGATCAGGGATTTTGCCACATTTTCATTGATGTAATCAAACAAAAGAGTTGTGCTGTATACAGAGATATCCAGAGTATCTGAAAAGGCTTCGGATAATTGCCCGATCTCAAGCTCCGTTTCTTTAATGCTAAAAGGTTCCTTCACTGATACATGTATCCTGGAAGTATTACCATGAAGGTACATCTTGTCGAGCTCTGCGAGCGATGAAATAAAAATACCGTCTGCGAATTTGTACTGGAGGTCGATCCTGTCCCTGAATGAACTGATGCTGCTGATAGCGGGAATTTTATCCAGCTCCCTGGCAATGTTCACCGTGGCCTGCTTGATGTTTGGACCATCCTTCAAATCTTCCTTCAGGCTAATGAGGATATCCATCCCCCTGAGTGTTTTAAAATTTTCACTGATCGCATCCGAATTCTCCCTTACCTTTGAATTCAAAGGCAGGAAGGAATCAAAATCGGTCCGGAATTTTATATCCCTGGCAAAAAATATTGAAGCAGCGAGGAGAATAATCATGACTATACTGCCAGGTTTCCTCCAATCGATGACCCTTTCAATGATAAATCCGAATCCGGCATATTGCCTTGGCCTTACTTTCATAAAATTCATCATGAATGGAATGCTCATGAAGCTCACCAGGAATTCGATCATCACCCCAATGCTCACCAATTTTCCGAATTCCCTGATATACACGGAACTGCTGAAGGCAAAGGAGGCAAAAGCGATCGCTGTAGTGAAGGATGTCAAAAATGAAGGAACGAGGAACCTTCTTATAACTTTTTCGAGCTTTGCTTCCCTGTTTTTTGTCTCCCTGTCAAATTGGTAAGCATTGATCAGGTGAATGGAATCTGAAAGAGACAGGATGATCACAACCGGGATGGTAATTAAGGTGATCATGTTCATCTGAACATTAAAAAGGTTGAACAGGAGCAAAAGGGGGACCAGGGAAAAACCCGCATTCACAAGGATGGACAGCATGGAAGTCAGGCTCCTGAAGATCAAAAATATTACAAGCGAAATGAAAAAGAAGATGAAGATTGATATCCTTACCAGGTCCTCGCGGATCGTTCTTTCAATTTGATCAACAATTTGAATGTTGCTTATGGTGGCGATGTCTTTTATCCCGACATAATCGCTTGCAATGATGCTTTCAAAAAGGGCCAGGTCGAAATTCCCGATTTCATCTGCCTGGAAGATCATCAGCAGATGAAGTCCGTCCCGGGAGACGAGGTCCTTTAATACCGGTATAGCATCAAGGTCATTTAATACTGCCAGTGCCAATGTATCGGGCGGGAATTCAAGTTCCAGGAACCGGGATGCCGTGTTCAGTGAATAGGCCCTGGAATTGGGGAAGGCGGAAGTGAGGGAACTGTCGATTTCATTTATACTTTTCAATAGCTCCCTGAGAGTGCATGAATCCGGCGTAAGCTGTATGCGAAACACATGTGTATGGGGGTAAAAATCCACAATTTTATTATAAGCCTCAGCATAGGGATTGTCATCGAGGTAAAATCCGTCCAGTCTTCCGTTAATTTCTATGGGCTTCAGGATGAGAAGTGTGCCCATGATCATTGAAGCCAAAGCCAGGAAGATCCATTTCCGGTGCCGGGTGAGTATATTGGCTATATTCTTAATCATGCAATCAAACCTCAATATGTATTTCCAGGCTTTGGAAACCATAACAGATTACCGGAAAATCAATTACGGATCTTCAGCTGCTCCCTATCCAATGATCCTGAAATTAACCTTATCATCCAGTTTTAAATTGTTTTTATCCCTTAATTCACTGAAAAACATGCCTGCATTAATACCTGTTTCAGAAAGAGAAAATATTCCGGCCGGGAAGAATTTATTTTTCAGCATTGCTTTCAGCGCATTCACCAGGATTGAGGCTGTAAGCATATACATGTTGTTCCCTTCCAGTAGTGAACAGCTCTCTTCACCAGAACTTTTCCTGGCATACAGGAAGAGCTGAAAGTATTGCCTGGCGCATGCCTCAGGATCCGGGCCTCCTCTTTGTCTCATCCTTTCCCTTTCCAGGATCTCATCCATTGATAGGTCCGGCTGACTGGCAGCAATCAAATATTTAGCTTCCATTTCCCTGATTAAAAGGTAAGAAACTGAATTCACCGGATTGTATTTCCGTTTAAAAAATATCACTTCAGGATAGGGCATGAACAGGCCGGCATTCAACCCGGGTTTGGCAGGATATTCGATCTTGTCGAAGAAGCCTGGGATTGGGGTTTCCTTCAGCGTACCCTCCTTCAAGGAATAGGTAGGAAATAACCTGGAGGTCTGCATGGTCAGCCTGGTGCCAGGTGAAGGAATGGATCTTTCAAAATAATATGCAGTGGAGATGTTCTCCCAGTCTTCATCATGCTGCAGGGTAGTCGCAGCCATCAGGTCGGCCAGGGCCGATTCAAAGGAAAGGGAATGCACGATGCAGGCCCCGGTCTGCTTTGCCAAAGCTTCAAAGGACGAAAAAGAATTTTCAATGAAATGCTGTTCTCCACAGATATCAAGGTAGCAAATACCTGCTTCAACCGCGACCCTCAGTATCCGTTCTCCATAGACATTATAAGGGCCGGTGCAGTTGACGAAGATCCCGTAGCTTCCAGCCAGGACCAATAAATCTTCATCCTTCAGGATATCAATGATTTCCACCTTGCTGGCCTGGGGAAATTCCTTTTTCAACTCTTCCAGCTTAATCCTGTTGCGTCCCGCAAGGGCAAAGGCTATCCCTTCAGCATCCAGCAAAGCAGCTATCTTCCGTGCAGTAAATCCATATGCCCCAAGGATCACTATGTCTGTTTTTCCACCCATTCCTGAACCGCTTTAAAACTTTAGCTCAGCAAATTGCTATTCAGATTCCACTGAATCCTTTGCTTCCAGTTTCAGGAGTACCATATTCAGCATCGATTCAACGGTGATCAGGCTGATGATGTCGTTAACAGTGATCCCGCTAACGAACTTCTCTTTCGGAATCTCCGGCATTCTTTTCCTAAGGATTTCGAGCCCTTCGGGTGTAATGACATTATCAATTTCAAAAGGTCTGCCGTTCATTGCCGCCCTTGACTCCTGCTCAATATCACTTACCTTTAGTGAGATGTCATATTCCATCTCGAGAGTAAAAAGAATATCCAGCATATCAATGGAATTGATACCCAATTCGGTAAACAATGTTGATTCCGGGGTAATTACCTCCAACTCCAGTCCGCTTGAATCGGAGATCACTTCCCTGATCTTTTGCATGAGCTCATTTCTATCCATATCTTTCATAAAATTTATAATCCAAGTCCACCGTCAACGACAACCGTGCGTCCGGTTATAAAGGATGCTGCTTTATCGGAAGCCAAAAAAAGTACTGCACCTGACACATCCCCGGGATTTCCAAAGCGGTTGAGGGCTGTTTCACTTAATATATATTCTCCACTACGGTCGATCACCGGTTTCGACATTTCAGTTTTTATAATACCAGGGCATACTGCATTGATCCTGATTCCCTTTGGGCCCACCTCCTGTGCAATGGTCTGAGTCATTCGATCGATCCCTGCCTTTGCAGCGGCATAGGCTGTAACACCCCTGCCATAACGGGTTGAAACCAGGGAGGAAACGTTTACTATGGCTCCTTTTTTGGCAATGAACATGTGCTTCAATACGATCCGGATCATGCGTGCGGTGATATTCAGGTTAATGTTTACTTCATTCTCCCATTCAGCCTCCTCCATCATAAGGAAGGGCCGTTCAGTTGATTTTCCTACATTATTTATAAGAACATCTATAGATCCATACCTGGAAATGACATATTTAGCTATTTTGATAACAGCTTCACTACTGTTAAAGTTAGTCTCATGAGGATAAATATTCTCTGTGTTCAGACCCAGGTACTTCAGCTCTTCGAACAATTTCCGAAATTTCTCCTCTTTACGGTATAAAGGAACAATGATGGCCCCTTCATCAAGAAAGGCCCTGCACAGCTCACCGCCTATTGCTCCTGTAGCCCCACTGATGATCACAATTTTCTTTTGCAAACCAAGGTCCATACCACTATTTTTTTATTTTTCGAATGATCAATACTGTATTCACACCGCCAAAACTATAATTGCAGGACATTCCGATCTCTGTCTCCACCTGCCTGTTCTCCCCCATAATCAGGTCAATTCCTTCCATGGGAATTGGATTTTTAACATTCAGGTTGCAAGGAAGCAAATTATTTTCCAGGGCGATGCATAGTACTGAGAGTTCCTGGATCCCGGCTGAGGCAATTGCATGGCCATGGCGGTCCTTTGTACTGCTGACAGGGATTCCAGATAAAGCTTCGCCGAAAACATCTTTCAGAGATTGCAACTCCATGATATCATTTTGTCTTGTGCCGGTGCCGTGCAAGTTGATATAGCCGATCTCGGAGTCCTGGATCCCGGAATACTCAAGGGCTTCCCTCAAGGCCCTTTTCACGCCTTTTCCCTCCGGATCGGGGGAAGTGATCTGGTAAGCATCAAGTGAATTCCCATATGAAAGGATCTCGAACAGGGGAGTAAGCCTGTTCTTCCTAACAAAGCTTTCACTTGCGATCACACAAAGCCCGGCCGCCTCGCCTGCGGTAGTGCCATTCCTTTCAGTATCAAAAGGCTTGCATGAACGGTCATCCGCAGAGGTGGGTGCAAGAACACCAAGCTTATTGAAAGATGAAAGTGCCAGGTCATTGATAATGGAATCCGTACCGCCGGCCAGTACAATTTCAGCTTCGCCGTTTCTTATTGCATCGCATGCAAGCGTTACAGACTGGGTGGAGGCTGCACAGGCAGTAAGGCTTGTTTGCTGAAATGCCCCAAGTTGAAGTTGTTCGGCAAGGTAAACAGCACTGAGGTCATAGGGATGAAAAAGTGCATTCCCTGTCTTCTGGCTCTTCTGGAATACCGATTCAAAATAGGGGTCATAGGCTGAGGCATTCGGCTGAAATTCCTCCTTCACCGAATCATATGAAGGCACTTCAGCCCCAAGGCCCAGGATCACGCCCTTCTTTTCCACATCAGCCAAACCAAAGCAATATTCGAGCCTGTCCTTCATCAGATTAAAAACCGATACCAGCAGTTCAAATTTCCTGTTGTATGCTATTGCAGACTTAACCACAGGATGTTCATTCCTGTATAAACCCGAAAGATCCGAAAGCACCTCGGCAGCATTGAACAAGGGGATACCGGAAGTGTCAAAGGATTGTATCTTCCCTTCGGCACAGACATTGTTGCGGAGTGCATTAAAGACCTCCTCCCTGCCAAGTCCAAGTGGACTTACAAGATCATAGTCAATAATGAATATACGCTCTTCCATATTCTCAATTCCCAATAATTTGCGCTATTGCGGCAGCCTGATCCTGACAAAAGACTCCCTCCCGTAAGGATCTTTATCAACACATAACGCCGTCTGGTATCTGCCGGTTCGTAATTTAATAATTGCAGCAAGAATATTCATGAAATTATTTATTGGACCCATGTTACCAAGCACTGGAAACCAGCTGAAACAATCCCCGGAACCATTGCTGAATAATTCCAGCTGCTTTCTGTAAATCTCATTGGTAAATGCGCCGCTGAAAATTACAAGTTCATCGCTATCCATGAGTTTGTCAACTTCCAGGCGTTCAAAGACCGCAGGATTGATCAGTGAGGGAACATTAATTGAAAAACTGATCTCCACAATTTCGCATAAAGGGGGGGGATCTCCTTTTGCAGGTTTTTTTTCACCGGAAAGAGCAAACAGGACTGCCCCGCAGCTTTCTCTCCAAATTTCAGATGCATCAAAAAACCGGCTGAAGGTCAGGTAAGAATAGAGTTCTCCCCGGTTTGTAGCGCCAGCAACGGCAAACTCCCTGCCCTTCTTTATTTCCCTCCATGCTGCCATGGCAGAGTAAGAACCACTGACAGAGGTATTTCCCTGGGTAGCATTATGCCCTGCAAATTTTGAATACTGGGCAACATAACTTGATGAAGCATTCGTGAGTGTATTCAGGGCAAGCAAGGGAGGAACGATCTTATACATCATTTCCCTTCTTTTCAGGTCATCCGATATTTTCATGGTTTCACGAAAGTATTGTGAAACCTTATCGTTCTGGTTGAAAACTTCTTCGATAAACACTCCCCCGGACAGGTAAAGAGGGATATTCGTGACATCGCCAACCTGAAAGGGGGGGATAGCAGCAAGTTCCCCTGCACAAATGCTTGCCGCAAGAACATCGCGGCGCATCACCTTTGCATCCTGTCGCTGTGGGAAATAGGCCCCGGATTCGTCGATTATTAATTCTCCGAACTCAGCTTCCTGTCCGTTGCTCAGCTTAAGCTTCTTTAAATCCGGAGCTTCAAGTTTCCCAGAAACCAATCCTTCAATATCATCTATTGTTTCAATACCGGGCAGCCTGATACTAAACGCCGTGAGATATACTTTATTCTTCAAATCTGTCGGCAATTTTTTGTGTTATTACATGGAGATACTCCTCATGCCGGCCCATATATTTATTTTCCGGGAGGTCCTTTTTAGGAACGATAACAAAGGAAAGGGTCACCTCGGACACACATTTCCCTTCGACAAAAGTCTCAACAGTTCCGCTTCCCCGGTTCATGTCCACATTCTGTAATTTAGCCCTGATCAGGCATTGGTCGCCCGGAACAACGAAAGATCTGAATTTGGCTTTATGAATAAGGCTCAGCAAGACATAGACCCCGCTTTCGATATTGTATTCCTCCTCATGGCTTTTTTCAATGAGATACCCAAGCAACTGTGCACTTGATTCGACCAGCAGCACTCCGGGCACAAGCGGATGACCCGGGAAATGGTCATTGAAAATTTCATCGGTCATCGTCCAGCATTTAATGCCTTCAGCCTCCTTCCCGGTTTCAAGTTTTGTGATCCGGTCGAGCAATAAAAATCTCATAAGCAGACATTTTGGTTCCAATATAGATAAAAAAATCACTACATGAACCAGGTTCTCACTGAATGGGGATGGGAATAATGTTGAACTGAAGGCTTTTTTAAATATTCTCGTTCAGACCAAGCACAGAACTGTGTTGATCAGTCTTCTGAAATTCTTTCAGTCCTGTCCCATTAACGGAACTGATTTAAAATGACATTTAAATTCAGCAGGTGCTCACATAAAAAACATAGCCACGGTTCCCATGTCCATGACGGCGTGGGCTACCATAAAATAGGGCAGCAACTGAGGCCTTATCTTTATACAGGTTCC
>CAYSAH010000095.1:0-10623 GCA_964428945.1 uncultured Bacteroidaceae bacterium
CTATGACAGGGAAAATGATTGTTTCATAAGGACATCTGAAGAAATAAGCGGGGGAAGCTATATGGGTGATACCCGGATACAGGCGATCCTGGAAGCAGAACCGGGGATCCTCCTGTTGGGAACCGAAGGTGGGCTCCATATTGTTAATATGCCAAAGGGTAAAGTAGATCACCTGTATCATGAAGCTGGAAATATCAACAGCCTGGAAGCCAACGGCATCCAGTCAAACGCCTTTCTGCTTGACAGCCTTGGCCGACTTTGGCTTGGAATATGGTCGGCCGGACTCAACATGATCGAATTCACCGGCCCCGGATGCACTGATCCTGTTTTCCATCACTGGAAAAATGAAGCGGGGAACACGAACAGTCTCAACAACGATAATGTGATCTCTCTGAACATGACAAAGGACGGAATACTATGGATAGGAACCTTTGGAGGAGGTCTGAACCGTTTTAATCATGCAATTGAAGAGTTCAGGGCTTATACCACTGTTGACGGCCTGCCCAACAACATCATATACTCGATCCTTGAAGACAAAAGCGGTAACCTGTGGATGAGCACTGACAAAGGTATTTCAAGTTTCAATCCGGTCCGGGAAACCTTTCAGAACTACTTCTATACAGATGGACTTCAGAGCGACCACTTCTTCTGGGGCGCATCTGCGAAATCAAAAAGCGGTGAATTCTACTTCGGTGGAGTGAGCGGATTGAATAGTTTTGTTCCTGAAAACATTTCCTTTAAGGTACAGGAAGCAAAACCCGTATTCATCGACATTTCTGTATTCAACGAATCCATTGCACAGGACACAGCGATTCCGTATATGGATCATATCAACTTGTCATACAATCAGAACAGGATCAGTTTTGCCTTCTCGGCACTAAACTATGTTAATCCCGGAAAGGTTCTTTACAGGTATTACCTTGAAGGGGTTGACGAGAGTTACATCAACGGTACACAATGGAGGAATGCTGAATATTCAAACCTGGACCCCGGAACTTATACTTTCCACCTGGGTGTAGTGGATACCCAGGATTACACCCGAATGAATACCGTCGATTTCAGAATAAATATAAGCCGGCCCTGGTGGAGAACTACCTGGGCCGTCATCCTGGCAATCTTTCTTTCTGTCGCCACCCTGCTGGGTGTCTATTACCTGAGGTTTGCAGTTCTGGAACGACAGAAAAGAAAGCTTGCAGGGCAGATAAGGGAACGTACGCGTGAGATAAGTGAAAAGAATAAACAGCTCCAGGAAACATTGGATAAACTCGGAAATGCAAAGGACCAGTTGGTCGAAGCCGAGAAGATGGCTTCCCTCGGAATACTCTCAGCAGGTGTGGCCCATGAGATCAACAATCCCCTGAATTTCATCCAGGGTGGAGTCACCGGACTGGAAAGGTACCTTTCAGAACTCCCTGAGGGGCTGTCGGAAGACCAGAAAATCCTTTTTGAAGCGATCAAGCAGGGCGTGGAACGAGTATCGTCCATTGTCTCCAGCCTGAACCAGTTCAGCCGCCGGGGAGAATCCATCAGCGAAATATGTCATATCCATGAGATCCTTGACAACTGCCTGATGATCCTGATGAATGAATTGAAAAACAAGGTGGAGGTAAGCAGGGATTATACCCACGGGGACCTTATTGTTACAGGCAACTCTGGTAAACTGCACCAGGCCTTTCTTAACCTGATCACCAATGCATCGCATGCTATAGAGACCAGTGGAACCATACTCCTGAAGACAGCGCTCGAGAAGGATATGGTTAGGATCACGATCACCGACGATGGTTCCGGGATCAGCAAGGAGAACCTGGTACGTATCACAGATCCTTTCTTTACAACAAAAGACCCGGGAAAAGGTACCGGGCTTGGGCTTTCCATTGTATATAGCATCATCCTGGAACACAAGGGCACAATCAACTTTGAATCAGAACCTGGCAAGGGAACAACAGTGACGATTCTCATTCCCGGACTCATCAAGACCTCTATCGATACAATCATCTCCTAACCCCGTATGCAACTCAGGGTAACACAATGAAAAAACCTGGGTCTCAAACCCGATGACTGATGTTTTAACGAAAGCAGAAGTTAAGCTTCATGGTTCTTCGGCTTCTATGTATAAAACTATTTGACATGGAAAAGAAGATTTATTTACGATTCCTCAGAGACAGGCATAGACCAATACATCCAACTACCTGATCACAAACCTTTCGGTGGTTTTCTGCTCACCTGACAATAACTCGACAAAGTAGTAGCCCGGGGAAAGATCATCTAAACTGATGGAAAAGACAGGATCACTGATTTCCATGCTCTTCAATCGCTGTCCGCTCGCTGATACCACGTTGAGGATAGCGGGCAAAGCATATTTATCAGGAATCTGCAGGTTCAGTATATCCCTGGCCGGAGAAGGGTAAACTTGTAGTTCGCCGCAATGATTGCCATCGCTGATCTTGTTATCCACTGAAACTACAATACCAGCCTGGGTAAGCACAATAATCTCGTCAAAGCCATCCTCGGAATGGATATGTATCGTATCTGTCCGTGCTTCTATACCCGGGTTGCTGTCGAAATGAACCTGGATCGTATCGTATTCCGATCCGCTTGTTTCTGCAAGCGAACACCAGTCCGATTCGAGTTGAAGACTGAAGCCTGAAGTTGCAAAAACATAGATATTCACATCTGCAGACTGTTCATCCCTCTCAATGAGTTTACTGGCAACAGATAATATCTTGTACACGCCTTCAAGCTGCTCTGAACTGTTTATTACAGGGAATCCGCTCTCGCTGCATAACTGGGAAGAGTTGAGAGAACTTATTTCCGAATTTTCAATCACCAGGCTTAACACTGACCCGGAATATACCATTGTACCCAGGCTCATTCTAAGTTCAAGTGAATCATTGTCGACATAGCTTAGGGCCGTTATTTCACAAGTTCCCAAATGGTCCAGGATCACGCTTATTCCCGGGTCAGACCCCTCACTGAGCTTTACTTTTGAATTGAAGCTGAGCATGATCTCGTTCCCTGGCGCTGTAAGTTGCGCTGATTCAAGCATCAGCTGGTCATCCGGCAAACGGATGATTTCGATCGTATCTTCCAGGGGCACCACCCCTGCCCTCACAATATTAGGATCCCCACCTGTTGCGCTGTAGTTGTGGACCGCAGCACCCTGGATTACCTTAACCTTTTTCCATGTAACAGGGACCGTTATATCAAGGGTGAGCGGAAAATCAAAAACTGTATTGTCGAGGTCGTCGGCGACAAGCATTGACATGGCTTCCTCATCTTCTGCTATCACTGCGTAATAGAAGGCGTCCCTTTCCTTTGCATAGCGGGTCACATCGGCAAATGTACCAACCCAGAGTTTGCCGCTGTTCGCCCGTTGCTGAAGTCCTTTCGAAGCCTCTATCATCCACTCAAGGGTGGTGGGCTCCCAGGTACCAGCAACGTTCGCTTCGGCAAAGGGAAGTACCTCGTGACATAACAGCACTCCCCATTTCCCGGTGCTGATCACACTGTTGTCAACACTGTTTAAAAAGGCTTTCAACTGGCCAAAGTCATCAAAGAAGGATTTCCTGGTCGTTGCCCAGTCGTAGCCCTGGCAGCTTACTGCATAATAATTCGGAGTAGCCGGGTTTACCAGGCTGCCACAGGTCCTGGCCGATGCGTAGTATCGGGCAGTAACCTCCTGAACAATGGTATTATTGGTACAAAATGGGTAAGCATGGGTGATGCATCGATATCCATTGCCTATCTTTTCTTCGATCACCCGCCTGGATTCCCAGAGTTCATAGCCAAGTGTATTGGGGGTGAGTGAATCTCCGCTTGCAAGTGTCGTAAGGTCGGGATGGTTGACCCCGTGCGATCCCATCTCGTGCCCCTCCGCCCACATGGTCCTGAATTCATCCCAGGAACCTGAAAAGGCATTCTCAACAGGATTCTCACTTAAAAGCGAAGTATTCAGATAAAAAGTCCCTTTTAAATTGTACTTGTTCAGTACGGGCCTCAGGTCGACATAATGCGACTTGGTGCCGTCATCAAAAGTGAGTGTAAAGGCTCCATCGCGCCCTTCATACCATTTCTGAACTGTGACCTGGGCATTTGCCCTGCCTGTAGAAAGCATCAAAATTGCAAGGAGGAAAAGCAAACTGCAGGAAGTTGTGGATCTGTTCATTTTCATTATTTCCCTGATTTAATTGAAGGACAGGCCCAAATTATTGATTTTTTTTCAGAAATCCTGATCAGAAAGTGGATATCTTTGAATCCATTGAAGCCGCCGGCTCCTGAAAAGAAAGCCTCAACACTTTTCTGATCGTATTTTTAGGTTTTACCATTACTTCTCTGCACCTGTGCAAGTTTCCCGGTGCTTCAGCATTGACACATAATTGCAAAGTGCAGCTCCGGGATAACAGAGCTTCAGATCATGATTCCGAATACAGGGAAAGATAGAAATAAGGATAACTGTATCCTGGCTATCCGATCAATTCCTTTACAGCACCGACAATCTCTGCCTGGCTGAATGGTTTTTGGAATGCGAGGTCTGCTCCAAACAGTCTGGCTGTGCCAAGATAACTTTGGGCCGAAATTCTTCCTCCCCCTGAGATAGCAATTATTTTCAGTTCGGGCTTCAACTTTTTCATCTCCTTTATTATCTCAAGACCTTCTTTCTCAGGCATAATGATATCGGTAATTACCAGGTCAGCTGAGTTTCTTACAAACTTTTCCAGGCCTGTTAATCCGTTTTCAGCAATATCAGCATCATAGCCAGCCCGCTCCATCATTTTCTTAAGCATAATAAGAATATCCACCTCATCATCTATGATCAGAATCTTTTTCATCCGTATCTGAATTAATTGCGTTTTCTGTAAGTACCTTGTTTATATACTTGCTGAAGTAACTTAAAATAAGAGGTTTCAACAGGATCTCGGAAATATTCTCGTTTGACCAGGCATCCTTTGGAAGTGCATCGTAATATCCTGTTATAATAATCGATTTCAGCCCTGGTTTTAACTGCCTGGCTTTTTCAATGAGTTCAGTTCCCGACATCGCGGGCATTGATTGATCTGTCACAAGCAGATCGTATTTCTCCACATTTTTTGCTATTGCAGCGAGCGCCTTATTACCATCTGTGTACCCTTCAACTTCATATCCGAGAGATTCCAGCATTTTCTTACCCATAACAGTTATCTCCTCTTCATCATCCACAAATATAATTGAACCGGTTCCCCGGACCAGTTTTTCTGAAATAGCTTTCTCATCGCTCTCTGTAAATGAGTATTGAGGAAGGTACACTGAAAAAGTAGTACCTGAATTTTTCTCACTTTCAACTTCAATAAAACCTCCGCCATTCGTCACTATTCCATGTACAACAGACAAGCCCAGTCCCGATCCGCTGCCTACTTCCTTGGATGTAAAAAAAGGTTCAAAAATCCTTGACTTCGTCTGCTCATCCATTCCGTATCCTGTATCGGAAACCTGCAGGCAAACATAGGTTCCTGACTTACCGGCATCGCTGCTTTTATTTCCCTTATTTACCATCTCTTTCGACATGAGCTTAACTTCCAGTATTCCGCCGGATTCAGCCATTGCATGATAGGAGTTGGTAATTAAATTCATTACGATCTGGTGCATCTGCGTGGAATCAGCCAGCACGGCACCTGCATCAGGATCTAATTGCTGCCTGATTTCAATATTGGAAGGGCGTGACCCCATGGTCATGCCAAGGGCTTCAATAATTATCGCGTCAAGATGCAAAGGCTTCAGATCATAATCCACCTGCCTGCTGAAAGTAAGAATTTGCTGAACAAGATTTTTCCCCCGTACGGCACAGCTTTTTATATATTGGATGTCCTCCCTCAGGGGATTCTCTTCCGACAACTCCTCAAGTGCCATATCGGTATACCCCATTATCGGAGTAAGAATATTATTGAAATCATGTGCAACTCCCCCGGCCAAAGTTCCAATGGTTTCCATTTTTTGCAGCTGAAAAAGCTGGGCTTCCATCAGTGCCTTTTCCTTTTCATTCTGCTTTCTTCTCTCTATCTCCTTTTGCAGATCTTTATTCGCTATTGTAAGCTGCTCCGTGCGCTCCTCTACCCTCATTTCCAACTCAATATTGGCATTCTTTACTTTCTCCTGTTCGCTTTCTAAAAGCACTTGCATATAATAATCCCGTCGCGATGAAACCTCCAGGAAATAGCCAATAAACATACCAATGATATTTGAGCTTATAAAGAAGTAATTATTGTTTAGCAAAATCAGATCTGGAGTGTCAATAAAAAAAACGGCTGCAATTTCATAGGTGAGAACAATGGACCAGCCTGCAATGGAAGCCGAGATAAAACTGGCCTTTACAAATGCATAACCAAATATAAAAACAAGGATGAGACCGGCATAATAGGTATAGTGATCAGCTGTACGACCGGCAAGAAAATCCATCACGATGATTGCCAGTCCTGAAAAATACATGGCAACTCCCATGATAATTTGCATTACCTTTTTGAAAACAGCAGTATAGGAGAACAGGATTACCAGGAGAAGGAAAGGAGTAATAAACCCAAAACGGATCAACCAGAAGGTGTTCCTGAGTTCCGGCAACAAAAGTGCATCAAGGATTGCAAATACATCAAAAAAGATTATTCCAAGGGCAATCGAAAATCGAAATGGGTTCAGGGAGCGGTAAAAATAAAAATCCCTGTATGATGGCTCATGTTTTTTAAGCTTTCCGGAAAATATCAGGGTGAATCGATTTACCTTCCAATCAGGCAATTCTGAAACAGGAAGTCCTAAAAGATTCCAATTGGTCCGTTTATTTCTTCCCCCATCCATACAATGAGTTTATTGGTTCTTATTTTAAATGTAACAGTGAAGCCGGCTCCGGCCTTATGAACGTGTTCACAAATAATACACTCATATTTAAATCCCCGAAATCTTCCATGTTCCTCCCTTATAATGTTTGAAATTTAACTAACAGGACCATCGGAACCATCAGAAGCTTCATTCTGGATTCAAACACATTGTAAAACCCGCATGATGACACGGAAAGCATCAAATATAGAAATTTATCCCGGAAATTGGGAGACCGTATTTTTTGTTCTGTGGCTGGACATATAGTCCTTTGTTAAACCCATTACTTCCTGTTGCCAGTATTCCTTCATTTTTTTTAAACCAGGCTTCATTATTTCTTGTACTTCATTCAAAAACAATCTCCCCGAAAAACTCTGGCTGATGAAAATCAGGAAGGGCCGTATCGACAGGGCTCCGGCTGACATAATGGGGAAAAAGTGTTTCATCACCGCATTTATAAAAGTTCGCCCTGGCTATATTCCCCTTCAGGACGATCCCCGGATGATGCACCATGCAATCAAATGGAATCATGATCATCAGTTCCCACTTCCAACCACCACTTCTCTCTTTAAAAGACTGATTTCCAAGTGTTGACCTTGTTCTGATGGTATTAAGGATTTCCACATCAACAGGCTGTCTGTGGTGCCGTGATGACCCGTATGCAACCTTGGCTACCCCGATGCAACTGAATTCAAAATTGTAATATGCCTCTCCCCCGTCCGGGGCCAGGAAAAACTCAACACAGCTGTCCTTATGCACATCATCGTGTATTTGAGTGGCACTCGCTTTAATGCTCTTTTCCTCAACATAGTATTTCAGGAGAAAATGTTCCTTTGTATATGCGATCCTAAACCCTACCCGGGGCCTGTAAGGGTATTCCTTCCAGTTTATAGTTTCCACAGCCTCGTATTCGGCAACAGCCTCCAGCAGGGTTTCATATTCCGCCAGCTCAACAGTTCCCTGACTTTGAATTTCCTTAATGCTTAATTGTTTCATGAATTCGATTATAATGTGTATAAGACAGATAACCCATGATTCAGATGCAAAGATAAAAGGATCAGGAACAATCCAGGAATAAGCCGTGGCAATCTCAGATATCCAAAAAACCCCCGACTTATAATTTTCTTCATTCCAGCTGCCCGAGGATAAATAAATATCACTATTTTTATATAAAATCTGCTCCAAATTGGGAAAAGCGATCGTAAAACTGAATATAGCCACCTATGCAGGTGAAGAATACGTTGTGGAGGTCCCCTGTGAAAAGGATGATCTCGATGAACTCATTGTTGCTGCAGCCTGGAAAAAGCTGAAGGAAGATGAAGGAGGATCCCTTCCCTATGGCAACCGCAGCGCCAAAATTCTTAAACGGACTAACTGACATCATTTAAATTCCTGTCCTGTTCATCATTCCTTGTTCCTTGTTCCCCCCCGATTCCACTCAGGAACCGATGTTCGTTATTCGTTATTCGTTATTCGTTATTCGATATTCGATATTCAACTACAACATTCCTTGTTCCCACTCAGGGATAATCCATATATTCTGTTTTTTTTATACCTTCCCCATTACAAAAAATCACAATACCTGTGTTTTATCATTTGAAACCCTAAAGAGAATTTTAATGAAAGCACTACAGCGCTTCTCTGGTATCTTCCTCCTTATAATACTCGTCAGCAACAACAGCATGGCTCAAAAGGCCATCTATGAAACCAATGGGGGACTTATCCTCGGGATTGGCGCCGGACAATCATCCCAAAAATCGGATATTGCAAATTCCAATGGTCTTGCATTCGACTTCATCTTTGGAAGTCAAATCTATAAAAAAGAAAATGCCTTCCTGAGTGCCGACTGGAAATTTCGTTTCCTGGCAGGTGAAAACACTGCATTCGATCACAGGATCAATCCCGATAATACATATAGCAATATCAGGTACAGTTTTACATCCTACGACCTGGAACTGGGCCTTACCCTGAACCGCTTAAAGGAACGCACACGGATTGTGCTTAGCGGCTTTGCGGGCATCGGAATCACACAGGGACATAGTTTTTCTGATCTGTACGATGCCGCAAACAACTTGTACGACTTCAGTTCCATCGATCCGAATCGTGACAGCAAACTAGTGGTCAGTGAGCTGTTAAGCCTCAGCGACGGGACCTTCGAAACGAGCCTGCAAAATAAGGCAGCCCTCTTGCCAACTGCAGGTTTTTACATTGGCTACCAACTTTCTGCTTCTTTCTCACTTGGGATCGATTTTAAAACAAACTTTTACCTGACGGAACGAAACAGCTTCACAGGGATTAACCTCGATAACAGGGCATATACAGGTTCTGCAAAGGACCGCAACAGTTACCTGAGCTTGTTGTTCAGGTGGAACATCGGAGGCGGTGGCTCAAGCGGTTCTTATCCTATCGGAAATGGAATAAATACTTCCACGAATAATACCCGCACCGACCCTGTAAGAACGAATCCGGTCCGGGGCACAGGTTTGGTTTCCCTGCCCTCCCCTACTGTGAAAATTACAAACCCGGAAGGAGATTCACACAGTACCGGCACTTTTAACTATACGATCAAGGCAAGCATAAATAGTATCAGCGGACCCGACAATATAAGCTTTACGCAGAACGGCTATACAAACAATAGTTTCACCTACAATGTGACCACAAATGATTTTATAGCCAATGTGCGCTTGCGTGAAGGTGAAAATATATTCAGGATCATGGCTTCAAACCAGGCAGGAAGCACAGAGGACCAGGTCAGCATTACGCTGGAGCAGACCCAAAAAACTGTTATACCTCCACCAAGAGTCGGGTTTACTTCTCCAATCAGAAGCCAGGCCACCTCAGACTCTGAAGAGATCAGTGTAAAAGCCTTTGCAAACAATATAAGCAGCAGGGAAAACCTTCTTCTGACACTTAACGGTAAAAATATAGCTTTTGAATTCGACCCGGTGTCCGGCATGCTGATAACCAATGTGCTGCTCAGAGAGGGAGAGAACACACTGTTTCTGAAGGGGACCAACGAATCTGGCAGTGCCGAAGACAGGCGTATTGTTATTTTCAATCTACCCGAAAAAACAGCAAATCCAATGGTCAGGATCACGAACCCCCCTGCTCCGCTTAATGTTCAGAATAGCCGTTTTCCCCTGTCAGCACTTACGCAAAATGTACCCGGACGAAATAATGTCGAGGTCCTGTTGAACGGAACGATGGTAAACACTTTTACATTCAGCGGCACCGGGGCCGTATCTGCAAATCTCTTTCTTTCAGAGGGCATGAATACGATTGAAATAAGGGTCTACAATGAAACCGGATCTGCCTTGGATAAGACCTCTATAATCTACAACAGGGTCGAGGTATCGATTCCTCCTCCCCTTATCAGGATCAGCAGTCCTGAAAGCGATCCCTATTCCACTTACCAGGAGTCGGAGGAAGTGCATGCCACCATACTGAATGTAAATAAACGGGAAGATATCAGGCTGAATATTAATGGGGTGCAGAGGGATGATTTCACTTTTAACAACAGCACAAAAGACCTGCGCATAAGCGTCTCTCTCCTTGAAGGATACAATCAGTTAAGCATCCGGGCAGACAATGAATCGGGAAGCGATCTTAAGGAACTTGTTATCATAAAAGAGACGAAGGCTTGCCCACGACCGGAAATAAGAATACTCGAACCGGCAGGCACAGAAAGCATAAGCGAATCTCAGCTAATCTCCTTCAGGGCTGAAGTAAATAATATTGCTGGCAGCCAGGCGCTGAGATTAAGTGTGAATGGAAAAGAAACTACCT
>CAYSAH010000096.1:0-5937 GCA_964428945.1 uncultured Bacteroidaceae bacterium
AAAGCCTGTTCCCTTATTGCATCACTATTCAAGGAAGTCATAAGCTAACTTTTTGATAATCCTTATATTTTAATATATTTTTGGATGCCTTTCCCTAAATCTTCACCATTAAGAGAAATATAAGCGAAGGCGTCCAAACGAAAGTTTAATCTGAATTAATTCCCGATAACACCTGCTAAAAATAATATCAATGGCGTAATGATTATTGCAAGAAGGGTAAATCCAAGCAGGGGCTGGTTCGGATCCTTTTCGCGAAATTCAGTTAAAGTCTGGCACCAGTATGCTGGTTTATCATCCTCCCTGAGATCATAGAGCTCAAAGTAAACATTGCCAATATAAGCAACGAAAACAGCAATGACAAGACCTCCGAATACTGCAAATAATATCCCGGCAAAGAGATAGAGTATTGGCATTTGAGAACGTTTGCTTTTTATCTCCCTGATATCAAGCTCACGTTTTGAGATATTTTCCTTTTGTACGCTTTCCCAGTTTTGATAAGATTCCTCCAGGTCCAGGCTTTCTGCATTATACAATGCAATTTCTTCTGTAACTGAATCCGTGCCGATCACTGCTTTTGCCTTAGCAATAAGATTGTTGAGCCTGGCAATTTCTGAGTCAAAAGAGGCTTTCCTGATTCCAATCTGTTTTTCTGAATAATTTATTTCCGACTCTGCCTCTTTGACCTGATTTGCCGAATTTCTCAGATCTGCAAAATAATCGGAAGCCTGCAAGGGAATATTTTTATATATATCAAGACGCTCAAGTGTCAATTCTGCAGCATATGCATCAAGGGGTTCTTCAAATGTTCTGTTTTCTAATTGTTCTATCCGTTTATCCATGATTCCGTTTTTAACACTATCAGTAAGGTTAAAAGCCAGGAACAAGAAAATAAGAGGGATAACAAGCAACAGACTCCCAAATAAAGCAGCAGGGAATCCTGAAAAGAAATAGCGCAGGCACCTTTTGCATATTACAAGAAGAAATGCAAGGCTACTGGTCAGATCATTCTCATGTTCTGGTCTGTACAAAATATGAGTAGGCAAAATACTTCCCGCAAATGAAATGATTACAGCAAGTATTATCAAAACAACAGAGATCGCCATATTCAGATTCAGGGAGATTCCCAGGAGACTCATTGAAAGATTCGGGATCCATCCGACCAGGTTCAGAATAAGCTCCAGAACGATCATTATAAGGACAATTATAAGATAGAATAAAACAGACCTGACAGCGTCAAAACCATTTCTGAATGACGATCTCACTGAAGTATAATTATCCTTTTCCCTCTGTTCAAACCTCCAGGCGGATATCTCCCCATAAGACCATACCAGCGGGATCAATGCGAAGACTGAACTAAGGACCACCAGCTGTGGTATTCCGACCAATTGGCCCATTGCAAAAAACAGGAATATGATAAACAATGCAGGTATGGTTCCCCAGAGTGCAATAAAATAAAAATTCCTGTTTACAGTGATCCTGACATTTTTTACTGTCACTTTGTAGATCCACCAGCTCCAGTTCACCAGGTAGTGCATGGCCATTCTGAAAATAAAAACAAACGGCGGGAAGAGCTGACGGATGAACCATATGACGGCGTGTATGATCCAATAAAAAATGGTTTTTATAAGAAGCAGAAAATCTGCAAGCAGGACGAAAACAAGATAGGCACCCCAGACAGACCATACGGCAAGGTCATATAAGAAGCCGAAAAGATTTAATATCCATTTGAAGAGGTTCCAGAAACCCCCTTTCTTATTAAGGTGTGTATCCGACTGGTTCATTCCGAATAAAAACCTTGGTTTTTCACCACTTATCCTGAAATCGAGATAGGCAAACAAAAGAAAAGCTACAGCAGCTATTAGGATCAAATGTGTTTTTGTTGGTGTAATTCCCGACAGGCCCGCAAGATAAAATACTGAGGAGGATAAAATCAGGGCAAGGATCTTCTTAACGTAGAGCGATACTTTTTCCATGAGAGGGTATTAGGGTTAGTAATTCTAAATCAATGATAATTAAAAAGAATCAAAATAGCAATTTCAATCCTTTCCTGAAGCAATGGATTTATAGTCAAAATCCGGAATCAATTTTGCAGTCTCTGATACCTAAGCTCTTGCACCTGTTACCCCAGTTTTACTGCAATAACACACCTCCACCGGCAAACTCCTGCAGGCAGAGGAAGTACCTTAAAGTTGCCACGAAGAACCTCATAGATGCTAACATTCTGGCATCTTCATCCTGATACCTGTCCCTTTACACGTGTGTCGACAGGCTCAACACTCCACTCTGGAACCTCTGAATCCTTGATTTTGTTAATGATACATGAATATCCTCACACCTCGGGCATCCTGGCTGCCTCATACCTCATTCCTGATACCTTGTGCCTTGTGCCTTGCGCCTCATACCTGGAGTAGAGTCCTGACCCCTGATACCTCATGCCTCACCCCCCTATCGTACAGCTGATGTCTTAAGGTAATTCAGCACATAATCGTGAATTCCATTTTCAGGTTGGGTAAAGGGCTTTGTATAACCCACAGAGCGAAGTTTATCCATTTTCGCCTCGGTAAAATACTGGTATTTATCCCGGATATCTTCGGGGGTATCTATGAAATTAACAGCAGGAGTCATTCCAAGTGCGGAAAAAGTATGGTTCACAAGGTCAAGAAAAGTGGAAGCCGACCCGGTTCCAAGGTTGTAAATTCCTGGATATTTGCGGTGCTCCATCATGTAAATAATGACATCAACAACATCCTTTACATAAATAAAATCCCTCAATTGCATCCCATCGGCAAACTCAGGATGATGTGACCTGAACAATTTCATAGCACCGCTTTCGGTTATTTGTTGATATGCGTGATAAACCACTGAAGCCATGCGCCCCTTATGGTATTCATTCGGACCGTAAACATTAAAGAATTTAAGGCCTGCCCAAAAAAATGGTTTTCTAAGCTGCTGAAGTACCCATTTGTCAAACTCGTTTTTCGACCTGCCATATGGATTCAGTGGTTTTAGCATGGGAACAAGTTCATGACTGTCATCGTATCCCAATTCCCCAAGTCCATAGGTGGCCGCTGAACTGGCATAGATAAGCGGAAGTCCATATTCAACACATATTTCCCACACTTTTTTAGAAAAATTGACATTCAATTCCAGGAAGGTATCCCAGTTAAACTCTGCTGTATCGGTGCGGGCACCCAAATGTATTATAAGTTGAACAAATCTATGGTTCTCAGTAAGCCATGAAAAGAACTCCCCTCTTTCTACAAGGGAAGAATAGTTCTTTCCGGAATAATTAGCTGCCTTCGATCCCTGACTGAAATCATCCACCAGGACGATATCCCTATAATTTCTTTCATTTAGTCCTGCAACAACATTGCTTCCAATAAATCCGGCGGCACCAGTTACAACTATCATAGTCAATTGATTTTTCCAAAGATAATAATTCTTACTTTTGAACTTTGGGCTATTTAAACGGTTATAATTTAACCAGATGATTTACCTTACAAGAAGAGAAAGGTTCAGTGCAGCTCACAGGCTGTATCAACCAGGTTTTTCCGATAAAGAGAACATGGATCTTTACGGTCAGTGTGCCAATCCCAACTGGCACGGCCATAATTATGAATTATGGGTAACTGTAAAAGGCGATGTCAAAGACGATGAGGGTTATGTCGTAGATCTCAAAAAAATAAGTGAACTACTTAAGTCCCTAGTTATTGAAAAACTAGACCACAAGAATATAAATATGGAGGTTGAATTCATGAAGAATACTATAGCTTCAACTGAAAATCTTGCTATAGCGATCTGGAATGAAATAAATTCAGAAATAAATAAACTTGGCGTCAGATTGCACTGCGTCAAACTGCAGGAAACTGAAAATAATTCTGTTGAGTATTTTGGGGAATAAGAACCAGAAAAACAAAGGCCATGAAAATAATAAATAACGGAACAGGCATGAATCCATTGGATGGCTACAACCGCATAGACGAATTTGACCAGAATACAACATCAGAACTTCAGAAGCACTACAAGGAGATCCTTACACTTATTGGTGAGGATCCTTCAAGGGAGGGTTTGGAAAAGACTCCTGAAAGGGTTGCCAAAGCCATGCAATTTCTGACGCAGGGATACGGTTCGGATGCAAAAATGATACTGGAATCTGCCAAGTTCAGGGAAGATTACCAGCAGATGGTGCTGGTTAAGGATATTGAACTTTACTCGATGTGCGAACATCATATGCTCCCCTTCATTGGCAAAGCTCATATTGCTTACATTCCTGATAAGTATATCACCGGGTTAAGTAAAATAGCCAGGGTGGCTGAAGCCTTTGCAAGACGCCTGCAGGTGCAGGAAAGATTAACAGTCCAGATCAGGGACTGTATTCAGGAAACACTGCAGCCACTTGGTGTTGCAGTGGTAATTGAGGCACAGCACCTCTGCATGGTTATGAGAGGAGTTCAGAAGCAGCATTCAGTAACAACAACATCTGCTTTTACAGGGGAATTTATGAAGAATCTTAACACCAGGGAGGAATTCATTCACCTTATAGGTAAAACTTTACACTGATTTCCGGATTGTAATTCAAACATCTGAATCCTTTAAAATTTAGAATAAAATTTACTCTAAAAGTGAATTTTAAATATAATCCTGTGTATTTTTGTTGGACTTTTAAAAAAGAGAGACTATGCAGGCATATGTTTTCCCCGGCCAGGGTGCGCAATTTGTAGGAATGGGTAAAGAACTTTATGAAAATACCTCCACTGCCAGGGAGATGTTTGAAAAAGCAAATGAAATATTGGGGTTCAGGATCACTGACCTGATGTTTGAGGGTACTGATGAGGATCTCAAGCAAACAAGGGTTACACAGCCGGCAATATTTCTTCATTCGGTAATTCTTGCCGGCACAATAGAAAATTTCAAAGCAGATATGGTTGCAGGTCATTCTCTGGGTGAATTCTCCGCTCTTGTCGCCAATAAAACATTATCATTTGAAGATGGCTTGAAATTAGTATTTAAGCGGGCAATGGCTATGCAGAAAGCCTGTGAGGCAGAGCCATCCACCATGGCAGCGATCCTTGGCCTGGAAAATGAAGTGGTGGAAGAAGTCTGTAAGACCATCGACGACATTGTAGTTCCTGCAAATTATAACAGCCCGGGGCAGATTGTAATCTCAGGTTCTATTGCAGGAATAGACAAGGCTGTAGAGGTACTCACGGCAAGGGGAGCAAAAAGAGCAATTAAACTTTCTGTTGGAGGAGCATTCCATTCTCCCTTGATGGAGCCTGCAAAGGAAGAACTAAGGGAAGCGATCCTGGCAACGACTTTCAGGGTACCTGTTTGTCCTGTGTACCAAAATGTAAATGCCTCGCCATCTGTTGATCCTGCTGAGATCCAAAAAAACCTGGTTTCGCAGCTGGTTTCCCCGGTCAGGTGGACCCAGACAGTTCAACGAATGATCGCAGATGGAGGTACTGTATTTACCGAAGTTGGCCCGGGCAGTGTTTTACAGGGATTAATTAAAAAAACAGACCGTACAGTTACCACCACAGGTGTGTAATTATAGGTCCCACTGAATAAAAACAAGAGGGGCACAATTACCCCTTTTTTTTTTGATATTTAAATCGTAAGCAATGAAAGTACTCAAGTTTGGAGGGACTTCAGTAGGTTCCCCGGAAAACATCAGGGTGGTGAAGAAAATAGTGAATTCCCAGGGCGAACCTTGCGTGGTTGTTGTTTCGGCTTTTGGAGGTATTACAGATACTATCATTTCAACTGCACGTAAAGCCATGAAACACGATCCGGCCTACAAGGATGAAATGATCGAATTCCGGAACAGGCACTTTGACTGTATCAACGAATTGCTTACAAATGAAACACGGGATTTTACCCTGAAGGAAATTGATTCGCTCATTAATGAATTCCAGGATATCCTGCATGGCGTTT
>CAYSAH010000096.1:5947-10552 GCA_964428945.1 uncultured Bacteroidaceae bacterium
CCTTAGCAATAAAACATTGGATCTGCTGCTAAGCTATGGGGAAAGAATTTCCGCACGGATAATCAGCAAGTTTATTGATAACGCGGTATATATCGATTCACGCAAGCTCATTCTTACAAACAGCGATTTCTCCAAAGCAAAGGTGAATTTCAGGGAATCAAACAAAAAGATAAACAACAAACTCGAAAATCTCACACATATTGCAGTAATACCAGGATTCATCGCCTCAGATGAAAATGGTAAAACCACTACCCTTGGAAGAGGAGGTTCGGATTATACAGCAGCCATCATTGCAGCTGCAATGAATGCCTCTGTACTTGAGATTTGGACGGATGTGGACGGATTCATGACAGCCGATCCGAAAATCGTGAAAAAAGCCCATCCAATTGACTGCATGACCTATGAGGAAGCTATGGAACTTTCACATTTCGGTGCAAAAGTTGTCTATTCCCCTACTCTCACACCTGCCTTTAAAAATAGCATCCCTATACGTATTCTTAATACATTTAACCCCGAAGCACCAGGAACACTTATTTCTCATAAGAGTCATTGTGGAACCGGACATCTTATAAAAGGTATTTCATCGATAAATGAAGTTGACCTGATCACTGTGAAGGGTGTCGGAATGGTGGGTAAAACCGGGACATCTGCAAGGGTATTCAGTTCCCTCGCCCGCCAGGATGTGAACGTGATCCTTATTACACAGGCTTCCTCAGAAATGACGATCTCCTTTGCAGTAGATCCAAACAGCTCCGATAATGCCGTGAGAGGCTTGTCGGAAGAATTCGCAAACGAGATCGAAGTTAGGAAGGAGATGGAGATAGAAGTCATTAAGGAACTTTCGATCATTGCCATTGTTGGGGAAGAGATGCGGCACAAACCGGGCATTTCTGCGATCCTGTATCAATCCCTCGGCAGGAATGGCATCAGTGTTATTGCAACAGCCCAGGGTTCAAGTGAATTGAATATCTCTGTGGTTATCAGGAAGGAGAGTCTCAAAAAGGCGCTGAACGCCATTAACGAAGGATTCTTTTTATCTGATCTGAAAGAAATCCATCTTTTCCTGGCAGGAACAGGTAATGTTGGAAGCAAGTTGCTGAACCAGATCAGAAAGCAGCAAAAAACTTTAATGGAATCTCAAAAACTCAAGATCAACATTGTCGGCATAACCAATTCAAGGAAGATGTATATCAATGAAGAAGGAATAAATATTGATGATCCCATTGCTTCACTGGAGAAAGGCGAAAAGGCTGACCTGAACAAATTCATTGAAACAATTGCACAGAAGAACCTCAGGAATTCAGTTTTTGTTGATTGCACAGCCAGCGAAGTATTGGCAGGAACATATTTACAACTCTTTGAAAGCTACGTATCTGTGATCACTGCAAATAAGATCGCATGTTCCTCTGAATACAGCCTGTTCCAAAAACTAAAGAAAACATCGTTCGACTGCGGTGTAAAATTCAGTTTTGAAACAAATGTCGGGGCTGGCCTACCTGTTATTAGTACCATCGACGATCTTATAAGCAGTGGCGATGAGATCATAGAGATCGAGGCAGTTGTTTCAGGCACGCTGAATTATATCTTCAATATACTTTCTGAAGAAATCCCGCTCAGCAAGGCCATTAAAATGGCTATGGAAAATGGCTTTTCCGAGCCGGATCCGAGGCTAGATCTTAGTGGAATGGATGTTAAGAGGAAACTGCTCATCCTAGCGAGGGAGTCGGGTTACCCGCTTGAGGAGGACCAGATCGAAATTGAAAAATTCCTGCCGGATGAATTGTTCGAGGGAGATGTTGAATCCTTCCTCAAAAATATTGAGAATTATAATGATGAATGGGAAGAACGACGGAAAAATATAGTGGCCTCAGGGAGAAGATGGAGATATGTTGCGGCACTGAAAGAGGGTAAAGGATCGATAGGCCTTCGGGAAATGAAGCAAAAACACCCGGCCTACCAGTTGGAAGCAAGTAATAATATCATTCTGCTGACAACCTCCAGGTACAAGGAATTACCACTTCTTATACAGGGTTATGGCGCAGGTGCTGAAGTTACGGCAGCCGGTCTGTTCGCAGATGTGATCAGGGCCGGTCAGAGATGAAAGGGAGAAAAGATGACAATGCAACAGGGAGAAAGCGAAACCGGGAATCTGATGATTATTCTTAAATTATGATAAAGGCAGTGATCTTCGATATGGATGGCTTGCTCATTGATACTGAGCCATACTGGCAGGAAACTGAGAGAAAGGTTTTTGCTGACCTGGGAATCGTGATCACTGAGAAGATGCAGACTCCTACACTGGGATTGCGCTGTGATGAGCAGATCAGGTACTGGTATGAACTCCGTCCATGGAAGAATGCCAGCTTTGATGAACTGGAGAAAAGGTACAATGATATAATGATTGAATACTTTAAAAAGGAGGCGGAATTAATGGAGGGGGCTCTTGATGCTCTTGATTTTTTCAGTCAGAAAGGCCTGCCAATGGCGCTTGCTTCCTCTTCAAATATGGAATTGATTGATTCATTTCTTGACAGGTTCGGGTTACACCATTATTTTAAAGAGGTTTACTCTGCTGAGAATGAAGAATATGGTAAACCGCATCCAGCGGTATACCTTGAAACTGCTAGGAGAATGAATACCAGCCCGGTGAATTGTCTTGCACTTGAAGATTCATTTCATGGGCTGGTCGCTGCAAAAGCAGCCAGGATGACGACCATTGCTGTGCCTGCGCAAATGGATCCCCGCTTTTTGGCCTCTGATATTGTCCTGAACTCACTTTCTGAATTAACTGAAGAGATTTTTCATCAAATCAATCTAATCCGGGAATAATGAAAAAAGAGGTAAAGGTATTTGCACCGGCAACCGTATCAAATGTTGGTCCGGGATTTGATCTTCTCGGTTTTGCCCTGGAAGAGCCCGGTGATGAGCTCATCGTACGGACAAACGATAAGGGAATACTGGTATTATCCGACCTGTCGGGAGCCGGACTTCCTCTGGACCCGGAAAAAAATATAGCTGCAATAGCAGCACAGTCCCTGCTTGACGAACTCGGGATAAAAAAAGGTTTTGACATCATCTTTACAAAAAAGATTAAGCCGGGCAGCGGTATAGGTTCCTCAGCCGCCAGTTGTGCTGCAGTTGTGGTAGGTATCAATGAGCTTCTGGGATCTCCATTTACGACCCCGGAACTTCTGCCCTATGCCATGGAAGGTGAGGAAGCCGCCAGCGGTTCTTACCACGCTGATAATATCGCTCCTGCTTTACTTGGAGGGTTCACACTTATCAGGGGTTACGATCCGCTGGACATCAAGCATATACCCTACCCCGACGACCTGGTTTGTGCCATCGTCCATCCTGACCTTGAGTTTAAAACCAGTGAAGGAAGGAAGATCCTTCCAAAAGAGATCCCAATGGCAACAGCTATTGCCCAGGCAGGAAACCTTGCAGGACTTATAGCCGGCTTAACGACTTCCGATCATGGACTTATAGGCAGATCCATTATCGACCTTTTCGCTGAACCCTACCGGACAAAGAAGCTGCCAGATTTTGACCTGCTGAGAAAAGAAAGTATAGGTAATGGAGCCCTGGGATGTGGATTATCAGGTTCGGGCCCGTCTGTTTTCGCCCTCTGCAGAAGTGCGGAAATCGCCGGGCATGTGGCAGAGGCAATGAAAGCACATTTTGAACGATATAAGATCGGCAGCAAGACCTATATTTCCAGGGTAAGCGAAGCCGGTTGCAGAATTACAGGATAGAATGAAGTATTATTCAACAAGAAATTACAGGCATATTGTATCACTGGAAGAGGGTCTTAAACTGGGGATGGCGCCTGACGGAGGACTATACATGCCAGTCAGAATCCCGGTATTGTCGAGAAATGAACTTGATTCAATACGGACTTCCGCTTCACTTGGAGAAATCGGGTTCATCCTTTCGAAAAAACTTTTTGGGGATGATATTCCCGCCGATGAACTTGAATCGCTGATACTTGAATCCCTTAACTTCGATACCCCTCTTGTTAAAGTAAGCAAAGACATTTATGCCCTTGAATTATTCCACGGTCCTACACTTGCCTTCAAAGACGTCGGTGCCCGTTTTATGGCCCGGCTTCTTCAACATTTCAACAGGGAGACTGATAATACAGTACATGTACTTGTTGCAACCTCCGGTGATACAGGGAGTGCTGTTGCCAATGGTTTCCTGAATGTTCCGGGGATCCGTGTGCATGTTCTGTATCCTTCCGGACAGGTAAGTCCCTTGCAGGAAAAACAATTTGCTACCCTGGGAGCCAACATTTCAGCATTGGAGGTTGATGGATCTTTTGATGATTGCCAGGCACTTGTGAAAAATGCCTTCGCAGATGAAGCGCTGAGAAGCAAAATGATTTTGACTTCTGCCAATTCAATAAACCTGGCAAGGTTCCTTCCCCAGGCTTTCTATTATTTCAGGGCATGGAATCAACTGCCGCAGGAAAATCTTGTAATTTCGGTGCCCAGCGGTAATTTTGGAAACCTTACAGCCGGACTTGTTGCCAGGGAACTGGGCCTCCCGGTGAATACTTTCCTGGCTGCTTCCAACGCAAACGATGTGGTTCCGGAATACCTT
>CAYSAH010000097.1:0-7138 GCA_964428945.1 uncultured Bacteroidaceae bacterium
ATCCGTGGGCAATATCTAAGGTCAAAGGTGAAAGGTGAACAGATGAAAGGATACCGTGAAGAGGAGGGAGTACCCGTTGATTCACGCACCGAGACCTTTGTTGCACTTAAACTGTATATCGATAACTGGCGCTGGGGTGGCGTCCCTTTTTATATTCGCACAGGGAAAAGGCTTCCCACAAAGGTCACAGAGCTGGTAATTCATTTCAAGCCCTCACCCCATACACTTTTTTGTGTCGGAGATGAAGCTTATAAATCGGCCAACCAGTTGGTTATAAGAATTCAGCCTGATGAAGGAATACTTCTGAAATTCGGAATGAAGGTCCAGGGAGCCGGCTACAATGTTCAGAATGTGAATATGGATTTTCATTACAAGGACCTTATGAATGCTGAGATCCCTGAAGCCTATGAACGATTGCTTCTCGATTGCATGCAGGGCGATTCAACCCTTTATGCCAGGGGAGATGCTGTGGAGGCTGCATGGCGATTCGTCGATCCCATACTCCGGCGCTGGAAGGAAGATGAAAATTTCCCGCTTTACGGATATCCTTGTGGAACCTGGGGCCCGGAACAAGCTGATCAGCTTATTGAAGGTCAGAAACAAACCTGGCGCTATCCTTGCAAAAACCTGGCTGATGATGGATTATACTGCGAGTTATGAGCGCCCCGGAATTGAAGATTTTTAAGAATAAGCACCTGCTCGCCGAAAAACTCGCAAAGGATTTTATCAGGCACATCAATCGAATGATCCTTTCAAATGAAAAGGTAAGTATTGCCCTTTCCGGGGGAAGTACACCTTCACTCTTTTTTAATGCCATGGTTTCAATGGATCCACAGGTCGACTGGAACCGGGTACGGTTTTACTGGGTCGATGAACGCTGCGTTCCGCCCGAACATCCTGAAAGCAACTTCGGAGTGGCATACAGGGAGTTTCTTCTGCCGCTTGGAATTCCTGAAACCTCATATTTAAGGATAAGAGGGGAGGACGATCCTGAAAAGGAAGCCCTGAGGTATGGTGAACTTATAAAGAAGAATGTTGCTCCTGGAAAGGACCATCCTGTTTTTGATATTGTTTTACTCGGGATGGGCCCTGACGGACATACGGCATCTGTTTTTCCCTGGCAAAAAGCTTTGTGGTACGGGGATCATTTATGCACTGTGGGTACCCATCCTGCTTCAGGCCAGAAGCGGGTTACCTTTACCGGTCAGCTGATCAACAATGCAAAAAGGGTGGTATTTATGGTCACCGGTTCGGAAAAGGCTCCTGTCCTTAAAAAGGTGATCAGGAGATCAGGAAATTACCTTGAATATCCTTCTTCATTTGTGGATCCGCAAAGTGGCATTCTGGAATGGTACCTTGATGAGGAGGCTGCAGGAGATCTCAGCTGATTATTCTTCACCCAGACCTTCCTGGCCGGTGTCCATCACGAAGCGCCATTCACCTTCCTGATTCTTTTTCCAGATCGTCACATAGCTTCCCTTACTCTCTGGAAATTCTCCTGTTGTAGATTTCATTGTATATATGCCATAGGTGTAACCCAGGTCACCAGACCGCGCGATCCGGGCATCGAGTACCTCCCAGCTTAAGTTGAATCCTGAATCATCAGTTTCATCCAGTTCCTTTGCAAGCTGAACACTGCCTTTAATCGGATAATTATTATCCCTTAATAAAACTACCTCCTCATCGGCATAGAATTTAAAGGCTTCTGCCATTCCTTTTTCAAGCGACAGATCCGAAAAAGCTTTTTCGATTTCGAGAAGCTCATCTACGGAACTTACAGCAGACTTTTTACTGCAGGAAACCATGAAAAGTGCAGCGATTAATATTGTGCATGTGATTTTCATTGTTATCTTTTTTATTTAAGAATGAATAAATCCCAACACCTTACCCTTATTGTTCAAATGCAGCACAACAAATCCATGGCATTTAATCCGCGACAATATTTTTCCCTGACAGTGAAAGGCTGGCTCCGTGAATACCTGGCCCGGGAGCTAAGCAGGGCCTGATATTACTATTCCCTCACCTTCGTTCCTTCGTCAGGCAGAAGCAAACGGGGCAAATAACAACCTGGATTAAAGTAAGACTAAAATGTGTAAATTGTCAAATCTATTTTTTTACGTATGAAAAGATATTCGGAGCAGGAAGCCATCGCCTTTGATCACAAAGATCCGCTGCGGTCTTTCAGGGACCGTTTTTTTATTGGAGATGAGGACCTGGTGTACCTCGACGGGAATTCCCTGGGAAGATTGCCACTGGCATCACTTGGTGGGGTGATGAATGCAGCTGAAGTACAATGGGGAAGCAGATTGATCAGATCCTGGAATGAACATTGGTATACGATGAGTGCCAGGATAGGAGACCAGATAGCAAAAATTGCCGGTGCCACTCCGGGAGAAATAATTGTCTCAGATTCAACATCAGTGAATCTTTATAAACTGGCTTACAGTGCCCTCAGGAGGGACCCGGGCAGGAAGAAGATCATAACGGATGAGCTGAATTTTCCCTCCGATATCTATATACTGCAGGGGCTTGTGAAGGAATTCGGTCCTGGCTATGAGCTGGTGATCCTCCGCTCTGAAGATGGAATTTCGATAAAAACATCACAGCTGGAGCGTGAAATTGACGAAAGTACAGCCCTCGTATCTTTATCGCACGTGGTTTTTAAAAGTGCCTTCAGGTATCCGATGAAGGACGTCACTTCCCTGGTGCACAGGAAGGGAGCCCTGGTACTTTGGGATCTCAGCCACAGTATCGGGGCTGTTCCCGGAGAGTTGAACCAGGCCAATGCCGACCTTGCTGTCGGATGTACCTATAAATACCTGAACGGCGGTCCGGGAGCCCCGGCTTTTCTGTATGTCAGAAAAGACCTGCAGGAAGAGCTTCAGTCTCCAATTTGGGGATGGTTCGGGCAACATGAGCCTTTTGCCTTCGGTCTGAATTACACACCGGCCCCTGGTATCATGCGCTTCCTTGCCGGAACACCTCCCGTTCTTTCGCTCACTCCACTGGAAAAATCCCTGGAAATCATTGCTGAGGCAGGCATGGACAGGCTAAGGGAAAAAAGCCTTGCCCAGACCCAATACCTGCTTGAACTTGTGGAAGCTTTCCTTTCTGAAAAAGGATTCAGGACAGGGTCCCCGCTGAATGCCGTGGATCGTGGTTCACATATCACCTTGCAGCATCCGGAAGCTTACAGGATCTGTAAGGCAATGATAGATAAGGGAACCGGCGACAGGGTGCTTATTCCTGATTTCAGGGAACCTGACAATATCCGCCTTGGCATTGCCCCCCTGTACACAAGATTCATTGATATCTACAGAACCATTATTCAAATTGGACAGATAATCGACGAGGGATTGTTCATGAATTTCTCAAAAGACAAGGAGCAGGTTACCTGAGGCTATTCTACCAAAAGTGTGTCGAAATACTGCCCGATCTTCCCGTCTTCAGTGAAAACAGTGATCTTTATCCTGTACTCACCGCTTATATCTGATGTCCTGAAATTGATCCGTAATTTTCCTTCACTGTCTGCCCGGAGCAGCGGCTGCCAGCAGATCACTGTCCTCTGGTCAGGAATAAAGAAACCTGCTTTCCCCTTATTTACAGATGAGATCTCAGCTGCAGGGAAATCTGTAAGCCCTTCGTATTGGTAACTTGCGATCTTCTCTTCAAGGTCAAGGATCGAACCGTCCCCGCGAATGGATTCTATATCAATGATACCATCCATTACAGTATTTCCATAAACATATTTGTTTGCTTTTATATGGATGGAGTGAACCAGCTCAGGGGGGAGGTCGAGGATCGTCCTCGTATCAAATACGGGGATCCCGTCCACCAGGTACATGGGATCAGGCCCGATGATGCGGTTCGTGAATTTATTGAGGACGGATAGTTTCAATTCGCCGTTTTCCCTTGTAAAAATGCTGTATTTAACCAGTTCCCTGAAAAACTCTTCCATTACCGGCAATTCAATGTAGTCGCGGATGTAAATTGATTCATCTGCCTGGCCATAGAATTTGCCCTTATTATCTTCGTCTCTCCCGGGCAGCACTGATGTGTAAATTTTGTTCACCTGGCCGGCAATGAGTAAAAGGTTTAAATTTCCCATCAATAAATGACTGGTGTCTGGTTCCGGGCAGCTTACTGCTGCATACTCTGTTGCAAATTCCGGGTGAATCTGGATATTCAATTTATCGGGTGGATCGCTTATAAAGACCAGCTTTGTTGAACCTGAATTTTCCGCTGGTGAAATGAAGAAGCTTCCATCGTCCTTAAAAGTGATTGCTTCGGGATCAATATTTTTTCCAAGTGCGGCACAATAGAATTTTTTATCATCGCTTTCCTTAACAGATCCGCTGATGAGCCTGCCGGAAACCAGGTCTTTCCGGATCTCAGGAGGAAACAGTATCTTTTTGTTTCCGGTTATGGAGCTGAAGCTGTTACTTCCTTCATCAGCATAAATCAATTCATACTCCGGCGCGCAATCATCGAGCCATGGTCCGGCGATACTTTCGAGGTATAATGAATTTGCAAGCTTCCTTTGATCGGGTTCCGCAAATCCGGGAAGATAGATCGAGGCTGAAACAAGAGAGCCCGGAACTGTAAGCAGGTCAAATCCGCTGCTGTCCCTCTTTCCGCAAAGCAGGGGTTTGTTTTCTGTGTGCAGCTCCGGAGCTTCGGGATCAGGTCCCTTGACAAGACGCGATGCAAGCCTGTTGAAGCCATCATCCAATACGAGCAGCTCGGATAACCCAGGGGGAAGCGTCCTCCTGCTGAATGCATATTCTGATCTGTTCCCTGATACTTTCAATCGTTCAAAGTTTACCGGTTCACCATTCTGATGGATAAAAAGAATCAGCTCCTCATCTGAAGGCCTGCCTTTGCCTGAATACAGGTTCAGCCTGTAAATGTCCTCCAGGCTGCTTAGCCTGATTCCAACGGCTTCCTCATTTGCAGGTGGCAACAGGTAATTGCTGTCACGGAAGGCAATGCCATAAGTTTCACCGGGCACAGGTACAATTGGGAATGATCCGAAACCCTTTTCATCCAGGGAAACATGGCACAGGGTGTCACCGGCCTGGTTTTGAATGATGCATTCGTCAGTAAGTTTCTGTTGATGCCTGTCTGTAAACCTTACAACTACCCGGTTCTCATTTTCCGGGACCAGGTTCCCACCTTCAACCCGGAACCCGATATTAGCTTTTTCACCGGGGGAGGATGCCTTTCCTTCAATGGATTGGCGGGGATTCAGGATAGTGACCCTCTGATGGAAAAAGTATTCAGGGGATTCATTTCTCATCCAGTTGGTGTAGCCTCTGAGGATGTAATTTCCACTGGGCAGTCCTGCCGGGATTTCCAGGGAACCGGCGCCTCTTGAATCCTTAACCCGGAATTTCCCCCAAAGCAGGGACTGGTTGGAATGGTCAGACAGCTCAATGTATACAATAGAGCTAAGGGCCTCAGGAAAGTTGTATTTTCCCTCTGCCAGGAAGATGGCAAAATTCATTTTATCACCGGCAAAGTAAATGTCCTTATCAATATCAAGAATGACCTTTTCACTGTATCCATTCCGGTTGAAATACTCCAGCCGGTCATAAATTAACTTTCCCTGATATACCTGAGCAGTCACCCTGGTGATCAATCCGGCCATAAGAAGGACAAATGCTGCTATGTGTTTCGCCTTATTCATCGAATTCTATCCAGAAATCAGGTTTTTCATTGGAACCGTTTTGGGTGCAGTCATAACAGTCGATATGACTGGAAAACTGGGTCCAGGTTGTGTCCATCCATTCATACCTGTAAATAAGATACCATCCATCCAGGAGTTCGCGAAGCCCTTCTCCCAAAACAGTAAGACTCTCACAATGCTCATTCCCGGAAGTATAATCAACTGTTTCGGGCAATTCACGGCGTGATATAAATATCCGCTTTTCACTTTCACCCGAAACCTGGAAATAGCCAAGAACGGGTTCAAAGGGATCATCAACATTCTCCACATTCCCCGTTACCGGGGTAGGGGGTGGATCGAAGAGGGATCCTGTATGCTCGTTCGACAATTCCAATTTTCTCCAGAATTCATAAGCTTCAGGAGTGAGGGAGTATTGCTTTACATTGATCGAGTAGATTCTTGATAGCTGCGCGGTTTTTGTTGAGATGAAATTCAGTTTTTGCCTGTAAATCCGGTCCTCTTTGAGATTAAGTGTATTTGCAATTACAATACTGGTTGAATTCCTGGTTTTCCAGCATCTCATTTTATTCTGGTAGCCCGGTTTTTGGTATGGCACTTCAAATTCCCAGGTCTCGGTCCAGTCCCAACGGTAGTAATGGGTTCCGTTTTCTCCGTCGTTTGAGTTCAGGTAAATCCGGAGGCCATCAAAGCTTCCTCCGCTGAGGCTTAACAGATCCTCCTCAATTTCATAAAACAGGGAGTCTATCCCAACAGCTTTCTTTAACAATTCATAAGTGGATTCGTAGTGCCTGCCGTCGGTAGTCTCAATAAGCAGCTGGTACCTTTTCCCGGCTTTGCCTTCGAACATGCCACTGTCAAGCCTGTACAGCCCGTCTGAAACCTCTTCATAAGCAGCTGTAAGTCCATCCTCGTCACGGATAAATACGGCGGCACCGGTTTCCATGTGATCTTCGCTTTCATTATAAGCAAAGGTCCTGGCCAGTCTGACGTAGTGCTCACCTGGTAAATCTGAGAAAGTGCCGTCGACCACCAGGGCATCCTCATATTTGGAAATATCAGGTTCAAATGGCTCAATGCACCCGGCGATAAGCAGCAGGGTAACTGTCAGTACGATCTTCTCAATATGCTGCTTCTTATATTTCATCAGAATCGGAATGAGTAAGTAATGGTTGGAACAGGCTCTGAAAATATAGACAACTTGTAAGCCTGGATTTTACCTGATTTATTTAAGAAGAAAATAGAGTATACATTGTTTCTGCCGGTGAGGTTATAAACTGAAAAGGACCACGAACTGTGCGCCAGTTTTTTAATTTTCAGGTTTCCTTCAAGATTGAGGGCAAGGTCGCACCTGAAATAATCCGGGACCCTGTATTCGTTCCTGTATGAATAATGAACATATTCACTTCCCCTGTAATTGTATTTTGCAACCGGGTAAGTAATCGGCCGGCC